>CAZGAZ010000092.1:0-12777 GCA_964523835.1 uncultured Ruminococcus sp. | reverse complement strand
AGGACGATATGGTCTATACTATATCGTAATAGGTGAAAAATATGACAAACAAAGAGATTTTCAAGCACATTGACAACGGGGCAAATTATTATGTCGGCATGTTTGGAGAAGCTGTACATATGGAAAAGGTTGACAAAGAATTTTATTCTTATGTAAAGCCAAAAGCAGGGGAGCAGGGTATATCTTTTATTTATAACGTTCGTATTAACGATCTTCCTGCGGAACAAATGAAAACGGTCATTTATGAAATGAAGTCAATGAATATGCCGATCTGGCTCGATTTACTTGCACCTGATGATGTGATTTATATTTTTTCGGGGAAAAAGCCCACTCACGAAAAGAAAGAGCCGGGTGAAGATGATGAAGTTTATCTGGCTATGCTTTCCGAAGAAAAAACAGAATATCCAAAAAATGATCATAAAATCATCAAGGTGCATACAGCGGAAGAATTTGCGATTTGGGCGCAAATGGCAAATGATATTCTTGCAGGCGGGCATACCGATATACACCCCGTCAATCACTTTATTTGGTGCGAAAAAATGGGTATGAAATGCTATATTCTGTATCACGACAACACTCCTGTTTCAGTGGCATCCATTATGGATAATAACGGCGTTGATTCTCTTGAATTTGTAGGCACAATTCCCGAAATGCGCAGAAAAGGATTTGCAAAGGCTGTATGCGAAAAAGCCGTAAGCGACGCTTTTGCCGACGGCGCTTCAATAATTACCATTCGAGCAATTAACAGAGCAGCTGCAAGATTGTATCAGTCTTTAGGATTTAAAGTCTATTAAGCATAGATGCGATAAATATTGAATTTACAACAAAAAGAGAGCTTCAAGGGATTTTTTCAGCTGTTCGCTGACTGCTGATGAACTGTTTCATTATATAAAAATGGAGCGGTCGGTGTGGGGTATGCACCGACTGCACTCCTATTTTGAGAGTTTTGGGCAAAAATTGATTTCTGTGGAATATGCAAAAAAGTCCTTGACAAAAATTAATAGATGTGGTAGAATGTAAAATGCTCTGTAATACGGCAGCATTACAGCTGTGAAAAATAAAAGAGTTTGATTTGGGATATGAAAAATATTTTCATTTTGTAACGGAGAATGGAGGGTTACCGAGTGTTTATTTTCAAGGCTAAAAAGCAGGAGCAGGAGGACGAGCTTCACCATGAATACGGAGTGATCGACAACTGTAAATACATTCTGAGCAAGTTCCTGAAATACAGACGTTCATTAATCGGAATGCTGCTTTTAGGGGGAATAGCTGGTGCGTCTATGTCCTACATATGGACGTTTATAGGCAAGCTTGTGGTAGACATTATCGAACGGCAGGCGGCTATGGAAAACAAGGATATTATGCCGCTGGTGTATCTTGTTATAGGAACCACGGCGGTCGAGCTTGTGATGATGATACTCAATGCCTATGCAAACAAGCAGCTGGAGATCGGATTTCACTATATGCGGCTTTGCATAGTCAGGGAGCGTACAGCTAAGGTTCTCGGCATGGAATATGAAATGCTGGAGACCCCGGATATGCTTGACAGGCTGCAAAAGGCAAAGCGTGCAACGGGGGGAGGCAACAACGGCGGAGTACAGGGCTTTATGCGGGATATATATACTATGATGGTGCAGTTCACCTGCATTATTGCGGCGGTGAGCATTATATCCACGTTAAGCCCGTGGATAGTGGCGGTTATTATCGCGCTGTCGCTTATTGAGTTTGAATATTTCGATTATATACGCTTAAAGGACAAGGAGATAATGTGGGACGCTATGGCGGGCAACTGGCGCAAGCTGGATTATATGTCCACGGTTTCCACGGACTTTTCCTATGCAAAGGATGTAAGACTTTACGGAATGCGCAAGTGGCTGGGTGCAAAACAAAAGGAAGTCAATGCAGACGAGCTTCGCCGCTGGAGGCAGTCGAGGCAGTACTGGATATACAACGCCATTTTCTCCTCGGGGTATTCGCTGGTACTGATGACGGTTGTTTTCGGCTGGCTTATTTATGATATGCTGGAAAACGGCCTGTCCATAGGCAATTTTATGCTGTACAGCGGAAGCGCTATGACCTTTGCTGGAAATATCTGGCAGTTTTTATCGTCTCTGGGAGGAATGAGAGAACGTTCCTCTCATCTGGACGATTACCGGAGCTTTATGGATATACCGAACCCCGATGAGGGTAAAAAGACTGTACCTGTACCGAAGGCGGACAAGTATGTTTTTAAGTTTGAGAATGTGTCCTTTAAATACAAGGGACAGGATACATATGCGCTGAAAAACCTTGATTTAACCCTTGAGGCGGGTCAGCGACTGGCGGTTGTGGGGCTTAACGGCGCAGGCAAGACCACTTTTATAAAGCTGCTGCTCAGGCTGTATGACGTTACCGAGGGGCGTATTCTCTGCAACGGTACAGATATACGTGAGTTTGACAGGGCGGAGTATTACGGGCTGTTTGCGCCTGCCTTTCAGGAGGTGGAGGTTTTTGCCTTTCAGCTTTCCGAGAATGTTTCAATGCGCACCGCAGATAAGACTGACAAGGCTCTTGCGGAGCAATATCTCCGTGATTCGGGGATGGGCGAAAAGCTGGACGGTCTGCCAAAGGGAATGGACACCGAGCTTTTAAAGGTACTGTATGACGACGGCATTGATCTTTCGGGCGGCGAAAAGCAAAAGCTGGCGCTTGCGAGGGCGCTGTACAAAAATGCGCCGATAGTGGTTTTGGACGAGCCTACGGCGGCGCTGGACGCTCTTGCGGAATACCGTTTGTATCAGAGCTTTGACGGAATGATAGGCGGCAGGACTGCGGTGTACATATCCCACAGACTTTCCTCCACACGCTTCTGCGATAATATTGCTATGTTTGTGTCGGGGGAAATGGTGGAATACGGAACTCACGAAAAGCTGCTGGAAAAGAACGGCGCATATGCCCAAATGTTCCGTGTTCAGGCGCAGTATTATATTGAGGACGAAACGCTGTCAGAGGTATTGGAGGGAGGCGCTGTACATGAGTAATTCACAGGAAAAAAACGAAGAACGGGAGTATAAGGTGAAAAAGACGCTGAAATATTTTTTTCCCGTTGCCTGGAAATTTGACAAGGCTTACTTTATTCTTTCGGCGATAAATGTGGTTGTCGGCGCTGCCGTGCCGTTCCCCGAAATAATCTTTATGCCGCTGCTTCTGGATTCGCTGATAAGTCCCGGGCGTGACCTGGGGCAGATAATCACCTATGCGGCGCTGATGATAGGATTTAGGGTGGGGGTATCAATGATAAACTCCGTACTGTCCATTCATCTGGAGAAATACTCGGACAAATTCTACAATTTCGTATCCGAGGAAATTTCCCAGCGCTGTATGGAAATGGACTTTGCGCTGACGGAAAACCAAGAGGCGCTTGACCAAATAAACCGAGGCAGAGAGGGTCTGGACTACTCTAACGGGGTACACGGGATTTCCACGGCTTTCTTTACCATACTTACAAACGTTCTGAAAATTTTCGGCGTGATGACGGTGCTGGCCATAAACGCTCCGTGGATGCTGCTTATTATAGCGGTGCTGCTGACGGTATCAACGGTCATCAACAGTAAAAAGAATAAGATAGAAATAAAGTTCTTTAATGAAGTTTCAAAGGTGGATCGGATATGGGGCTATATTCTGTGGGAGCTGGAGAATTTCCGCTTCGGAAAGGATATACGGATATACGGTGCGGCGGATACGCTTATACAAAAATCCACCGAACAGACCGACCGCATTATTGCGTTTGATACTGAGTGGGAAAACGAGAAATATCCGCTTAGCATTATGGACACTGTCGTTACGGCGATACGGGATTTCGGCACATATCTTTATCTCGGTGCGCTGGCCATTTTCGGCAGGATAACTATAGGGACATTCTCACAGCTCGTTTCGGCGGGCGGCACGCTTAATTCTTCGGTACAGGGCGCTGTATTCGGATATCAGGATATTGTCAAACGCTGCAATTATGCATACGAGGTTGTGAAGCTTATGGAATATCCTCCTATGCTGCAAAAGGGTGACCGTCAGATTGAGAACCTTAAAACTCCCCACAGGATAGAGTTCAAAAACGTCAGCTTTTCCTATCCCAATACGGGTGTGCAGGTGCTGAAAAACGTTTCAATCACCATAAAGGAGGGGGAGCGGCTTTCTGTCGTGGGGCTTAACGGTGCGGGAAAGACCACTTTTATAAAGCTGCTGTGCAGGCTGTATGACACGGATGAGGGCGAGATACTTATTGACGGAGTGAATATCCGTGAATATGACTATGACGAATATATGAAGCTGTTTTCGGTGGTGTTTCAGGATTTCCGTCTGCTGTCCTTTTCCGCCAAGGAAAATATACTTCTCGGGGCAGAGGACAGTGATGAGGCGGTCGATAAGATGTTTGAAAAGGTGGGGCTGCTGGACAAGATAAATTCACTTCCCAAGGGGCGTGATACAATGATGTTCCGTGAATTTGACCGTGACGGCGTTCAGCTCTCGGGCGGTGAGCAGCAGAAGCTTGCCATTGCAAGGGCGCTGTACAAGGACGCTCCTGTGGTCATTCTTGATGAGCCGACTGCGGCGCTTGACCCTGTGGCGGAGTATGAGATATACTGCAAATTCAACGAGCTTGTTGGCGGAAAGACTGCAGTGTATATCTCTCACCGCCTTTCAAGCTGCAAATTCTGCGACAGGATAGCGGTATTCAGCGAGGGCACGATCAAGGAGCTCGGAACGCACGACGAGCTTGTAAACCGTGACGGCGGGATATACTCGGAGATGTTTCGTGCACAGGCGCAGTATTATGTCTGATGTTAAATTAATGAAATACCGGCAGGCATTGCGGAGGATAAAAAGAAAAACAGACTGTAACGCTGTCCCATATTCAGAAGATACAGCGGCAGTTCCTTTTCATCCCGTATTATGGGATAATAGCAGAAAAAAAATCACCTTTTCGTTTTCATATTGTTATATAATGATAATATCATTATATTGACCGTTTTGTCAAGAAGTGTTATAATTGTTTAAAATGATATTTGGAGGAAATTATGACTTTTGATGAAAAACTTGCAAAAATTATTCCACACAAGCGGCAGTTTAATTTTCAGCAGCTTGAATTTTACGCATTTATACATTTTACCGTAAACACCTTTACCGACAGGGAATGGGGCGACGGCACGGAAAGTCCGCTGATATTTGACCCGGAAAGCCTGGACGCCGGGCAATGGGTAAGGGCTGTAAAGTCGGCGGGTATGAGGGGACTTATTCTTACCTGCAAGCATCATGACGGGTTTTGCCTTTGGCCAAGCAGTCTTACGGATCACACGGTGGCGGCGTCCCCGTGGAAAAACGGCAGGGGAGACGTTGTGAAAGAGACTGCCGAGGCTTGCAAAAAGTACGGGATAAAATTCGGCGTTTATCTTTCTCCTTGGGACAGGAATTGTCCCCTTTACGGGCAGGGAAAGGCTTATGATGATTTTTTTGTGGGACAGCTTACCGAGCTGCTGACAAATTACGGCGAGGTATTTTCGGTATGGTTTGACGGTGCCTGCGGCGAAGGTCCGAACGGTAAAAAGCAGTATTACGATTGGGAAAGATACTACAGCGTTATACGTGAGCTTCAGCCGGACGCCTGTATTTCGGTGTGCGGTCCGGATATACGCTGGTGCGGGAACGAGGCGGGACACACCCGTATTGCGGAATGGAGCGTTGTTCCCGAACGTGCAAAGGACAGTGAGATAGTTTCGGAAAAAAGCCAGCACGTTGACGACGATGAATTCCGCAAACGTAAGGTGGATGCAAGGGACAGCGATCTTGGCAGCCGTGAGGCGCTGAGAAATGAGGATAAATTAATATGGTATCCCGCAGAGGTCAACACGTCGCTCCGCCCGGGCTGGTTCTGGCACGAAAGCGAAAACGACAAGGTGCGCAGCCTTGAAGAGCTTATACATATTTACAATAATTCGGTGGGCGGCAATGCAACTTTCCTGCTGAATATTCCTCCCGCACGGAATGGCTTGCTGCATGAAAATGATGTCAAACGCCTGGCGGAGCTGGGAGAATATATCAGAGACACTTTCAAAACAAATCTTCTGGAGGACGCAGTTATTTCGGCAGACAGCGGAGATATTGAGGCGGCAAGGACTGACAATTACAGCAAGTATTTCATTGCGGACAAGGGCTGTGTGACTGCCGAAATTACAGCGGAATGGGAAAATCCTGTTACAGTCGGATGTATTGTTTTAAAAGAAAATATTCTTTGCGGTCAGCGTGTGGAAAGCTTTGCCGTTGAGGCGGAGCAGGACGGGGAATATGCCGAGATCTATCGGGGGACGGTAATAGGCTGCAAGCGTATTGTTCCTTTGAAAAATATCGTCACAAAGCGTATCAGAATAAAAATAACCGACTCACGGACCGAGCCTACGCTTGCTTTTGTGGGAATTTACAAAGGAAAAGAGGAATAGTTATGGATATTTCAAAAATAGCGGCTCCCGATACTCCCAAAAGCAAAATGATATATCACGAAAATCCCGAAGCGCTGCACATAAACACTCTTGAAAAGCACTGTTATTTTATTCCCTTCGGAAAAGAGCAGAACCCTTTTGAGGACAGGGAAAATTCCGACCGCTTCTGTTTATTGAACGGTCAGTGGGAATTTGGATATTATGAGAGCATTATAGATATGGAGGACGATTTTTTTAGCGTTCCCTTTGAGAAAAAGATACCCGTTCCCTCAAATTGGCAGCTTCACGGCTATGACAAGCCTCAGTATACAAATATATGTTATCCGATACCTTATGACCCGCCCTATGTGCCCGATGATATTCCCGTGGGGGTATACCGCCGCAGCTATGAATATTCGCCGGACGGAATGGACAGGATACTTGTTTTTGAAGGGGTCGACAGTTGCGTATATCTTTATGTCAACGGCGAGTTTGCGGGATATTCGCAGGTGTCCCACAGCACCTCCGAGTTTAATATTACGCCCTTTCTTAAAGAGGGTGAGAATACTGTTGCAGCTGCCGTTTTAAAGTGGTGCGACGGCACATATCTGGAGGATCAGGACAAATTCAGATTATCGGGAATTTTCCGTGATGTTTACATTTTGTCCCGTCCCGAAAAAAGACTGGAAAATTACATTATAAGATCGGAGCTTGCGGAGGATTTTTCCTCGGCGGAGCTTATATTCACAGCATTCGGCTGCGATGTAAGTGCGGTGCTTTCCGACAGCAATGGCAGCAAGATCGCAGAATTTACTGCGGCGGACGGTCAAAGGGCTTTGGTGCATATAGATTCTCCCGTTTTATGGTCGGCGGAAAAGCCGTATCTGTACAGTCTCACAATTTCTGCGGGAGAGGAAAAGATAGGGGAAAGGGTCGGCTTCCGCAAAATTTCGGCAGAAAACGGCGTTGTGAAAGTGAACGGCAAGGCAGTAAAATTCAAGGGCGTGAACCGTCACGACAGCTATCCCGATACGGGATATTATGCCTCTGTCACACAGATGAAAAAGGATATAGAGCTTATGAAACGGCATAATATCAATGCTGTCCGTACATCTCATTATCCCGATTCTCCGCTGTTTTACAGGCTTTGCGACGAGTACGGGCTGTATGTTATTGACGAGGGGGATATGGAGTCTCACGGCTGCGTGGAGGTATATAACGATTTCAAGTGGAGCTTTGAAAACGGTTATAACGGTATTGCGCTTCTTGCTTCGGATGAACGTTTTAAAAAGGCTGTGACCGACCGTGCGGAGGCTCTTGTGAAAAGGGATATAAACCGTCCCTGTGTTGTGTTCTGGTCGCTGGGCAACGAAAGCGGATACGGCACAAATATGCTTGCGGCGGCTGAGCTTGTAAAGTCCCTTGACGGCACAAGGCTGCTTCACTATGAAAGCACTCACAGGCTTGACGATACCTCGGATGAAATACTGGATGTTGTTTCCGAAATGTACATTTCTCCGGAGGATATGGAGAAATTTTTGCAAAACGGGAAAGAGAAACGTCCCTTTATGCTGTGCGAATACTGCCACGCTATGGGCAACGGTCCCGGCGATTTAGAGGATTATCATAATATTTTTTATTCGCACGAGCGTTTCTGCGGCGGCTTTGTATGGGAATGGAGCGACCATGCGTGTATTATGGGGATTACGGAGGACGGCAGGACAAAGTACGGCTACGGCGGCGATTTCAACGAAAAGCACAACGACGGAAATTTCTGCATGGACGCTCTTACCTATCCCGACAGAACGCCTCACACGGGGCTGCTGGAGCTAAAGCAGGTTTACCGTCCTGTCCGTGTTGAAAAGAAAAATGATGACGGCTGCTTTATTTTTAAAAGTATGCTGGAATTTGAAAATGCGGGAGATATTCTCGACTGCCGCTATGAAATAACCTATGACGGCGGCTGTCTTGGGTCGGGTGTTCTGAACTTTTCCGTTGATCCTATGGGCAGTGTGGAGGTAATTGTTCCCCGGGCGGGACAGGTGACCGACAGAGAAGCATATATTCGCTTTATATTTACCGCAAAGGAGGATACTCTGTTTTGCGAAAAGGGTTATGAGGTCTGCTTCGATCAGGTGCGCCTCGACGGCGTTTCTGTACCGGAAGAAAAAGCGTGGACGGGTCCTTCCGCCGAATTTGAGGATATGCCGCTCTTTGTCAATATAAAGGCAAACGGGGTCTCTTACCGTTTTAACAAGCGGCTTTCGGAATTCGATTCCATAACGGCAGACGGAAAGGAGATACTTGACAAGCCGCTGGTGTTCAACTTTTTCCGTGCGCCTGTTGACAACGACGTTATGAAAGGGGACTGGTACAGAGCGCACCTTAACGACCACACAGTAAAAAATTACGGCGTAACTGCCCTGAAAACCTCCGACGGCGCCCAAATTTCTCTTCGTCAGTCCTTCGGCTGGAGCATACATCAGCCCTTTGCTTATATGGACACGGTCTATACGGTCATGAACAACGGCACGCTGCGCATTAAATGCAGTGCGGAATTTTCAAACAAGGTGACATTTCTCCCAAGATTCGGCATACGGCTGTTTGTGCCCAAAAGCTTTGACAATGTGAAATATTTCGGGTACGGTCCGTATGAAAGCTACATTGACAAGCACAGAGCAGATTATATGGGAAATTTCACTGCCCTTGTGAGTGAAATGCACGAGGATTATATCCGTCCCCAGGAAAATTCCTCCCATTACGGCTGCAGGCATATGAGTGTTACGGACGGGGAAACAAGGATAAAATTCACTGCGCCTGCGGACTTTTCCTTTAACGCATCGGAGTATACTCAAGAGGAGCTTTCTTCAAAGCGGCACAACTTTGAGCTGCAAAAATGCGGCAGCAATGTTATCTGCGTGGACAGTAAAATGGCGGGAGTCGGTTCAAACGCCTGCGGTCCCAGGCTTGCGGATAAATACTGCCTGCCGCTGCCTGTGATTTCGGCTGAATTTTATATTCGTATATCAAATTGCAAAGGAGCTTATTAAGCTGTCTGTGAATCAACAAAATAGGCAGTAATATGTATTCCCACCGATCTCTGACCGATCGGTGGGAATAACGTTTACTTATGTGTTTGTATTGCTGTCATCCGACATAGAGATTACACCGCTTTCGATAAGCGACATAAGACAGTCGATAACATTCGGGTCAAACTGCTTTCCCTTATTTTTTTGCAGCTCGCTGATTATGATCTCCTCGGAAAGATTATTCCGATAACACCGACGGCTGTTCATGGCGTCAAAGGAATCCGATACACATATAATACGTGCTATTATCGGGATATTCTCTCCTGCAATTCCGTTAGGATAGCCTTTTCCGTCATATCGCTCATGATGACTCAGCGCACCTGTTCCCATTCCCTCTATTGCTGTAAAATCACGCAGTATCTCACTGCCGTAGACAGTGTGTTTCTTCATTACTTCATATTCCCGGTCGGTCAGCTTGCCCGGTTTTGTAAGTATCTCATCAGGAATGTATATCTTGCCGCAGTCGTGCATAAGCGCTATGTAGTATATCCGATAACATTCCTCGTCGGAAAAACCTATTTTCTTTGCTATCATTTTTGAATACTGAGCCACCCTGAGCGAATGTCCCATAGTGCTTGGGTCTTTGGCTTCAATGAAATTAACGAAGGTCTGCATTGTCTGCTCCAATGCTTTTGCGTCACGTTTCTGCTGTTCAATAAACCGCTTCAGATTAATTTTTACAATAATCATCGAAAGCAAGCAGCTTATCCAGACCACGGTTATTACGCACAATATCCAGAAAAACGGACTTTTTAAAACACTTGTCTGTAAATGATATCTGATCTCTCCCACGGAAAAATCTGCCGTATGGTCTATCGGCCTATCGGGAATATACATAATGATCCCGATCCTTATGCTGCTGTCCTTCTCCGACTCCTTCTGCTTCGGAGCGATAGGAATTTCATTCATATCGGGATTTGGAAAATATATAAAATAATCACTCTCGCAAAGCTTGACCATAGGCCCTACAGCTGTCATATAATGTTCGAGAGTTATATCATATTTGGAATAATCGGCAAGATTCAGCGTCTGCACTGTTTCACTTCCGGAATTTACGTTTTGATGATATTCAACATCTCCGTTCCATGTATTGTTCACATACATATCTTCAGGAATATATATGACCGCTTTCCAGTCTGTAAGCGTGTCGGGACTGTTGTTTATGACAACCATTTCGTAAATAGTTCCTACTGCCTGCTCAAAAAGAATATCACCGTTTACGTCTGCAAGCTTATTGCTTATCCAAGAACCTGAATCTCCGCCACGTGTGACCATATCTACAGTAATATCATCAAAAACATACGCTGTTCCGCTGCGTTCGGCTTCCGAAAAACTGCATACCCGTTCACGTGTATTGTAAATATGATTTTGCGTAAAAAGCGCCGCTCCGCCTATTACAATAATGATCGGCAGTATAATATTCAAAAATTTAAGTGTTCTGCTGCTTTTTATTTTCATTGACTGCAATTTTCCTTTCATTCAGGCTTTGGTATATTGTACGGTATCATTTGTGTTCATGCAAGTTATATATACATTATACAATATTTAAATTTGCTTTTCAACCTTAATTTTTCCGATTCTCAAAAAAATGTATAACGTTACAAAATATAAATATTTTTTTGTATAAAATTCATAATAAAGCTATCTTGTCCTGTTATTACATTGTACATAAAACTATTTAATACAGTTCTATGTACTCAGATATTTCTTGAACGCAAGAATGTCGCCATATTTTACATCCAAAGTTTCTGTAAAACCGTTTACAGATAAATAAATCATTTTTTTTCCACTCCGTTAATTAGACTTTCACACCAAAGGTACGCTGAAACTTAGGGGTTTACCGCTAACTTTCAAACTTCTTACCTACTGCAGGATAGCCCGGCATATTACAACCGGTCATAGTTCGTTTTAAAAATCAAATATCGGGTCCGGCGCCAAAAGAACTGTTATTACTATTATGATCGGAAAGTCGGGTGGATTTATGCTTTTTCGGGAAAGCATTTACATTTTAATTTATCACACATAAAAGTGTATCATAAAATATTGCAAATTCCGAGCAATTATTCTGACAGCACGTTTTTTTTTTTGAGTGAATGGTTTGTGACAGATATGGGAATGCCCTTAAAAAAGTAAGGCTTACTCCGTTTGATCCTGAATATGGGAATCGCTGACAATTTTCTCTGTTTGTTCCACCCCGGCTGGAAAGTGTATTTCAGGACACACTTGACAAAATCTCAGTAATATGGTATAATAGGGATATAATGAAGCAAAATATGACAGTTGAAGGAGGTATTATTTATGGATGAAGAAAGGAATAACTCTTATTCCGCAAACAAACCAAAGGAGGCATTTATTATTCTGTATACTTGCGTGTATTAATTTTAGTTCCCAGGCTTACGACAGCAAAGTATTTGCGGAAACAGGTTTTCAACGCATTTTATTTATGTCTGTAATGCCGGTTGTTTCGGTTATTGTCACGCTTGCTATTTTAGTGCTGTATTTTTTAAAAATAATCCGTATGAAATCTCTTAGGGCAAGATATTTCGCAGTATCATTATGCTGTGTCTTCATATGCTCCGGAGTTATTTTGAGAGGCATTCCCTACATACAGGATCTTAAAGAAGTGACATCGGTAGTTGTGACCAAAGACTATTGGTATTATATGGGCAGCGGGGAAATAGAATTTACTGACCAAAGCGGAAATAAGCAAGTTGTAAGTGCAAATTATACAGACGAAATGAATCCGCTCATTTTTTCTCAGTTCTTTGAGAATGATAAAGATAAAATTTATATTAAATATTATCCTCATACCGGTACGGTCGTGGATATACATGTGATAAAATAGGGTTTATTTCAGCCGGTAAGCTTTTTTACCGGCATTTTTTAAATATTTTATTCTGCCCATTATTTTCAGCGTCCGAGGATTTTGCCTTTCCGTCATTTTGACACAGCTTGCAACTACTTTTTCTGCGAATATGAGGTTCCATCATTTATTTCTTTACATCACCGCAGTGTCCGCAGGCGTGGGGACAGCCTGCACAGTTTCCGCCACATGAGGATCTGCCCTTCTTTTTATCCACACAAAGCTGTCTTGCCGCAAGGAACAAAACCGCTGCTACTATTAAACCAACAATTACAGTTGCCATAAAGCTCACTCCTTTTTAAAGTTCGGAGGATAGTGTAAAAATCTATCCTCCGAAATATTTTTAGTTTTTAACACGAACATTTCTTGTAAGCCT
>CAZGAZ010000091.1:0-12815 GCA_964523835.1 uncultured Ruminococcus sp. | reverse complement strand
CGCCCCCTATATGCAAGAACCCCCCTCCCCTCTCTTTGGGTGTTCCCCTTTGCACCATCACTTGCAGTTGCCAGACAAGTCAAGCATTTTACAAACAAAGTCACATTTGCCGACAAATAAACACATTTCAAAACTCAATCACAGTATGCAAAAAGTCACAGCCTCCCGGCGTTTGAGGGAGAGCACAGCCCGGCGGCGTCTGAGCCCGCTCACAGCTTGTGAAACCAGATCGTTTTAAGGCAGCTGTATTCGTCAAAAGCATATACGGACTTGTCCTTGCCAAGCCCCGAATCCTTCACGCCGCCGAAGGGCGCAGAATTATCGTCGTTTCCGTAACTGTTGATGTGGAACAAACCCGTCTTAACGGCACGTGCCGCATAATAAGCTTCGTTTATATCGTCCGTCCATACCGCACCCGCCAGACCGTAGTCGGTGCAGTTGGCGATCCCCACAGCCTCCTCAAGGCTTTCGCAGCCGATAACCGACAGCACAGGCCCGAAAATTTCCTCACGGGCAATAACAGCGCTGTTGTCCACATGGGAGAAAACAGTCGGCAGCACAGCGCAAGCACCCTCGGGGAGATTTGCGCCGCTTTTGGGCGCTGCCGTGAAACAGCTTCCCGCCTCGCTTCTGCCTATTTCAATGTACCTGCCTATCTTCTCAAACTGCTCCCTGCTGACAACGCACCCCACATTATTATCAATATTGTAAGGGTCGGCGGGACAGTATTCCACGGCGGCTTCTTTGAGGTATTCCAGGAACTCATCCTCCACCGCCCTGTGAACGATCGCTCTTGACGGAGCGGAACAGATCTGACCCTGATTATAGAAAACGTTCTGCGCCAGAACCCGTGCAGCTTCCTTGATATGCCTGCACCCCGCAGTAACAATGTAAGGACTTTTTCCGCCGCACTCGAGACCTATCTTCTTGATATTCGCCTGTCCGCTGCAGGAAAGTATCTTTTTCCCCGTCTCGGAGGAGCCTGTAAAGAAAACCCCCGAAATGTCCCTGTGAAGCGCAATGGCATTGCCTATCTCCCCGCCGTACCCGGGAAGAACATTGAAAATCCCGTCGGGAATGCCCGCCTCTTTTGCAAATTCCGCAATCCTTATCACCGAAAGCGAGGCTTGCTCCGCAGGCTTTATGACAACCGCATTGCCCATAAGCAGAGCAGGAGTGAACTTCCAGGCGTTTACAACCATAGGGTCGTTCCAGGGGGTAATAATCCCCGCAATGCCCAGCGGTTCACGCATAATCAGCCCCATATCGCTGCCCCTTGACGGCACCGCCGAATCATAGATCTTATCCGAGGCCTCTGCAAAATACCGTATCGCCTCAATAGCCTTGGGGATAGAATCGTATACAAAATTCCTGTAAGCCCTGCCCGTTTCATAGCAGTCCAGAGCGGCAAGCTCGTATAAATGAGCCTCTATGAGACCTGCCAGCCGCAAAAGACATTCCTTTCTGAACCCCGGGTGCGCCTCCGACCATACGCCGCTTGCCAGTGCCTTTTTCGCACAGGAAACAGCCCTGTCAAGGTCAGCCTCGCCGCAGGCGGAAATTTCCGGCAGCTTTTCCCCCGTAACCGAACTGAACTTTACGATTTTTTTCCCTGTCACGCTCTCGGTATACTCGCCGCCGATAAAAGCCCTTGTTTCGGGATTTACGGGACGGGAATAGGGAACAGCGTCAAATGAATCTGTCATATTCGTCCACCACCTTAATATTATCCGGATCATTTATCATCTTCATAACTGCCTCGTTGGATTCGTGGCGCAGACAGTGGAAACCGCATACCTTGCAGGGGTCGGCAAATTTCATAACCTCTTTCCGTCTTTCGCTGTTCCAGATATCCCGAATGGAAGTAGTCCTGGGGTCGCCTATCCTGAAATTGTCCTTCCCCCTCCAGTAAGGACACACATACATTCCCGACGGACAAATAAGGCTCCGCAGCTCGCCCATAGGGCAGAAATGGTAATCCTTATCCTGACTTTCGTTCACGCAGTTAAGGGAATTTTCGAGATTAATAGCTTTGATTATCCTGAACGTGTCCGTCTCCAGCTCCGACAGTCTCTCCACTTCCGTCCTTGCCCTGTCCATATCCTCTTTGCCGTGGATGACCAGTGCATGATCCTGCCCGCCCGCATAGCTGTAACTGGGCTTCACCTCAAAATAATCGCACCCTATATCCCTTGCCAGCACAGCAGCGTCGTAAATATCGTCAATATTGGATTCAATGCCGAAGCCGTCCCTGGCAGTCCTTATCAAAAAGGAATACCCGAGAGTGCCCTTTTTGACCTTTGCAAGCTCCCTCATATTATTGACAATATGGTCGAACTTGGATTTTCCGTCCTTTGCGGGTCTCAGCCTGTCAAAGGTAGCGGCATTGGCAGCGTCCATAGAAATTCTTGTCCAGCTTGCGTACTTGGCAATGGGCTCCATGTACCTGTCAATAAAATAGCCGTTTGTGGTGATCCCAATGTGAATATCATTGCTGCCCAGATAGTCTATAAGCTCGCCCGCATTCGGATGAGCCAGCGGTTCGCCGCCGCCGATAAGGATAACGGCTTTAACGCCCATTTCCTTCAGCTCCCTGCCGATCTCCAGAAGCCTTTCCCTTGAAAACGAATTTCCGTTCTGACACAAGTCCTCGCTTATGCACCCGGGACACGCCAGATTGCAAGCCTCGGTAGTATCCCATTCCACCACCAGCGGAGCGGATGTGCCCTTTGACCAGTCCGTTTCCCGTATCTTGTCCACAACAAACCCCTGATTCAGCTTGCTTAAGATATTCATTTTAGCCATAATGATGACCGTCCTTTCGTAATGCGGCGCACATTCGCTGCCGGCTGTGTTCTGCGCTGTCGATTGTGCCCTGCACTGCCCATTGTGCCCCGGATAAATACGGCTGTCCCCTTATTTATCTGCGCACATTTTTGCCAAATGCAGGATTGCGGCAGCGGGATATATAAAGACAGCTTTAATTAACATAACTTTTACACATATTTCAAAAACGTTCATTTTGTGATAAAATTATTATAATAATGTCATTATACCATAATACCGGATTAAAGTCAAGATATTTAGCAAAAATTTAACGAAAACCGGGATTTTTACGTTCCTGCGGCGAAAAATTCGTCAAATTGCACATAAAACCGAACGTTATGTGTATACACACAGTATTCCGGCTTTTGTGAGCCGAAAATGTGTGTATACACATATCTGCGGCAGCGGGCATAATGGCATAATATTTTTATGCCGAGCTTTAGAAAAACCCCTTTACAAACGGGGAAAAATGCGATATAATATAAATACGAAAGAGCAGACGACCTGCAAAAAAGGCGGTGTTTCCCATGTCGGAGTCTTACATATCCAGAGAGGAGCTTCTGGAGAAAATCGCAGAGTTCAGGCTGCCGGACGATACATATATGACGGTTTTTTTTAACGGTCACCCTGAATTGGTGGAGTTTGTTCTGCGCATAATACTAAGCAGGGACGATCTGAGGGTCACAAGGTCGGAGACGCAGAAGTCTCTTAAAAATATCCGGGGGCATTCGTCCGTGCTGGACATTTACGCCGAGGACGGGAACAGTGTAAAATACAATATAGAGATACAAAGCCGCCCGGACGGCGCAAAGCCCAGGCGGGCAAGGTATTACAGCAGTCTGATAGATTCAAATAATCTCCGCAGGCAGGAGGATTATGACGCACTTCCGGAAACTTATGTGATCTTTTTTACCTCGGGGGATGTTTTCGGGAAAGGGCTGCCGCTGTATACTATAGACCGCACGGTCAATGAGCTGGGCGGCGAGGCTTTCGGGGACGGGGAGCATATAATCTATGTGAGCGGAAACCGTACGGACGACACGCCCCTGGGGAGGCTTGTTCACGATTTTAAATGCAAGGTGCCCTCGGAGATGTTTTACAAGCCTCTCGCCGAACGTGCCCACGATCTTAAAGAAACGAATGGAGGTAAGTCTGATATGTGCCAGATAATGGAGGAACTTAATGCGAAAGTGGCTGTACTTACAAAGCGAAAAAATGCGCTTAATATGCTCAGAAAAAACAAATTTACTTTAGAGGATATTGCCGAATGCAGCGAACTTTCTATAGATGAGGTCAAAAAGCTTGACAAGGAATTAAGGGAAACAGGGGGGCAGAATTAAGCGCTGTAAGGCAGCATTCATAATAAGACCGTGACCGGGACATTATGTGTATACACATAGTGTCCCGTTTTTTTGCGGGCATATAGGGGCAGTGCCATATGTGTATACACATATTCGGGTATAATGCCGTGTATCGGACATTGCGGCTGCAAGCCCCGAAATCGGTGAAAATTAATTTTTTCATCCGGGCGCTTGACATAAGCCTCAAAATATGTTATAATATAACCGGATTGATAATGTTTTCAACCTTGGACAATTGGAGTCCTATGGTTGCGTTTGACCGGTTCACAAAACATTATCGGTCCTTTTTTATGTATATGATCTTACTGTACATAAGTGAAATAAAATTCCGTAAAAATAAATTTTGATTTCGGGAGGATAAAAATATGAAAGGTTTATATCTTGCAAATGCGCCTGCGACGGAGCAGGCAACGGAGATTGGACTTACGGCGGAGAAATGGGACGAGTGCAGAGCGGTTTACAGTAAGGACGAAAAGGGCAGCTGTGTTTTCAACAGTCTGTGACAGCCGGCGGGGGAATACGGCGGGGAGAATATTATTCTGCTTGTGGGGACAGACCTATAACGGCATAAGCGGAATGTATCAAAAAATCCGTATTTCCGCACTTATTAAAAAACAAAGATCATAAGGTCGCATATGCCGAAAAACCCGACATACGGAAAAATTGCGTCTGCGTGCCGAAAGGATTCCCGATTTATCATAAAGTTACCGAAATGTTAAAATTTTGCTAAAATGACAAAAAGTATTGCAATAATGTCCAAAATGTGATAAAATAAAAATGGTGTATTATTTTAAAGAGACCCGGTGCAGCAAGCATCGTTATTTGCGTCGGGCAAAGCGGCGATCGTGCGGGTCGACTTAATATAAACGGAGGTATTTTTTATGAAAAAAATCTTTGCAGTTTTAACAGCAGCTGCACTGACTTTGCTTCTTGCCAATCCAATGTTTGAAGCGGATGAAATTTCGGAGCAGGATACATATGATGTGCAGTACGAGGCGGAGTATCCCACAGGTGATGCCATTCTGCCTGAGGGA
Source organism: uncultured Ruminococcus sp. (assembly GCA_964523835.1). Classification (GTDB taxonomy): domain Bacteria; phylum Bacillota; class Clostridia; order Oscillospirales; family Ruminococcaceae; genus Huintestinicola. Next base: position 7,594 of record CAZGAZ010000091.1, on the reverse strand, counting down.
ACGGAAATAGCCGGGGAAGAGCTGGAGGCTGTTCTTGAGACAGCAGAGCTTAACGAAGCGGCTGTTTCGGCGTCACGGCCAAAGCGTGCCCCTGCAAAAACGACGTATAAATACAGCTCGGACTATTATTACAATAACATTACAAGCGATAAGGCGAAGCAGATCCATGAAGAAATAGTAAATATGTTAAACAATACCCTGAATTCTTCGGCGGATCTGACCGTGACCGAGAGCAGCAACGGTACATCTATGTGCAGTCTGGGTTATATAGAATGCGGCGGCGAGTTTACTTCGGACGAGGTATGGAAGATTGTACGTTCTGTTTATTACTCAAACCCGCAGTTCTTCTTTTTCCAGGGGGTCTACTCCTATTCTTGTAACAGCCAGGGTAATGTGACATATATATTTCCGCTTATTATCACCGATTTTGCGGACGGTGCAAAGCGAACGGAATACAAAAATAAGATCAATGACCTTACAAATGAATGGGTGCCTCAGATTGCTGCCTGTGAAACCAATGTTGAAAAGGAAATGATGATCGCAAAACTGCTGGCCAAACAAATTAAATATATCAAGCAAGGCTATCATCAGACTATTGCAGGGGCTTTGGTAGACGGAGAATGCGTTTGCAACGGCTATGCAATGGCTATGGCATATTTCTGCAACATCTTTGACATGGACTGCTTCCTTGCGGTAAGCCAGGGGCACGCATGGAATTTTATTGATGTTGACGGAACAGGAAGATACTGCGAGGTAGATGTTACCTGGATGGACAATTCCAGTAACCTCTATAGTTATGTAAATGTATATTGGTTCAATAAATCTCATGATACTTTTATGGAAAGAGATTCTAACGGAAGCCATATTTATGAAGAACCGACCCATAATGAAGCGGGAATACTGAGACTGCCTGCTTCTTACGATTATATTGAACGCTGCCCAGACAGTGAACATGTATCCTCCAAGCTATCCAAGACTTTTGGCACAATTGCCACACCGTGTATGGAAGATTATCAGTATATCCCCGCCTGCCCGGTTTGCTATTACGCCGAAACATATTACTCTAATTCTGCGAAAAAACCTCATGATTATGCCCATGGCAGCTATGAAACAACGCCAAAGACCCATACCGCTTACTGCGCTTACGGCTGCGGGAATCACGATGAGGCAAAGGTGCATTCATACACAAACGGCGTCTGCACCGTATGCGGATATATTCACGGCGACGTCAACAAGGACCGTACAGTCGATAATTCGGATATGACCGCTCTCATCGAATACCTTTCGGATGAAACGAATAAATATAATCCCGCTTATGCTTATGACATAAACGGCGATGGGTATGCCGACAATATTGATGTATTGGAACTTAAGGCAATTCTTGCGGCTGCCGATTAAATTTTACAAGAATGGAGCCACAAGTTTGCAGGTTTTAGGGAATTCACTAAGTTTCAATGTATTTCCGGCATACAAAATTAAGTAAAGGAGTTCGAAAGTATGATAAAAAGGTTAGTTGCAGGGTTGCTGGCGGCAGCTGTGGGCATTATGCAGCTTATGCCGCTGCCGGCTGTGACAGTTTACGCTGATGACGGCGGGGCGGTCATATCCGCTTCAAAAGTTAAGGGCAGACAGGGTGAAACGGTCAGCGTCGAACTGTCCGTATCAAACAATCCCGGTATAAATGCATTCGGTATACAGGTGTCCTATGATACGGACGCTCTGGAGTGCACGGGCATTATTTATGGGGACAGCCTTAAAAATGTTGCTGCCCCGCTGGAAATGCTTCCCGCAGATATGAAGGCAAGTCCGTTCAGAGTCGGCTGGGCAGGGGGAGACAAAACGGCAAGATTTAACGAAGATGATGTTTTCCTCACCCTGAAGTTTTCGATCATGGAAACTGCCGCTAACGGTGATTACACAATAGCCCTTTCCCAGAAAACGCCCGGGGAAACGGCAAGATATGATGATAACAGCGAGGTTTCCTCTGTTCCGGTAACATATGAAAACGGGACTGTTACGGTTTCGGACGAAAAGCTGGAATATACGGGGGCTGTCCCCGATGCGCCGTCCGTTTCCGATATAGGGGCAGACAGCTTTGCGGTTTGGGTTCTTCAGGGTAATGAGTATACATATTCCGAATCTCCCATAACGGATTTTTCGGAATGTGAATGGTATACAGAGGCTGAGGTTTCGCAGCTCCTGCCCAATACAAAATATTATGTTTACCAGCGTGTTGCCGAAACCTATACAACTTATGCTTCTCCGGCTTCCGAGGCGGCCGAAGCAACAACGGCAAAATATAATATATCCGACATTATAGGAAGCGTTTCCATTGGCACAGACGGCACCGTGGGAACTGCTCTGATGCCTGTAATAACCTATAAGGACGGCTTTGACGAAAGTTCCTCCGGCAGGGTTTCTTATAACTGGCTGTCGGCAGATACATCCCTTTCTACTGCGGATAACTATGTTATAACTGCCGATGATGTGAACAGCAGCAGGGTAATTTACCTGACGGTCTCTGCAGAAAATTGCAGCGGCGTTATCAGCTCCGACCCTGTGACGGCAGTGAGCAACGCTTTGGTCGACCCCGAGCTTACGGGCATTAACGTAAACGGCGAGGGGATAGCGGATTTCTCAAAGGAAAAGCTGGATTATGAATATTCGGTCTCCTATGAAAACTGGCTCGGAGAACCGGGTAAGACCTATACTGTGGAGGCTTTGTCAAACAGCCATTCAAGTGTGACCGTAAGCGATAGCGATTTTTCACTTAGTACAGGCGACCCCGATACAGCTGCCGTGAAAGACATTACGGTAACAGTAACGGGGAACAGCGGGGAGAAAACGGTTTATACGGTAAGATTTATTGTGGAGAAATGCCCTCATACCGACAGAACCGAAAATGTGTCCGTTGAGCCTTCCTGCACGGAGCTTGGAAAAAAGGAGATCAAATGCACTCTTTGCAATAAAATATTAGGCACTGAGGACATTCCCGCCGCAGGTCACGATTTTGACGAGGGTACTATCATCACGCAGCCTGACTGTGAAAATGACGGCGTCAGGACTTATGTCTGCAAAAACTGCGGTATAGAACGCACTGAGCCTGTTTCCGCCGTGGGACATTTCTGGAGCACAGCCGTAACGGATGCCACCTGTACGGAGGACGGTGTAACAGTTACTTACTGTATGGTCTGCGGAGCAAAAGACAGTGAGATCATAATCCCCGCATTCGGGCACAGCTTCGGGGAGTGGATAAAGACGGACGAAACAACGTATACAAGAGTGTGCAAAATCTGCGTAACAAGCGAAAGCAAAACCGTAAGCGATACGTCTCACGATCACATTTTCCACGGACGGACAGAGGTCATCAAAACACCCACCTGTCAAAATACCGGCTTGCAGAATGTTTACTGCTCAGTGGACGGGTGCATCGAATATGTCACCGAGGAGCTTAATAAAACCCCTCATACTCCCGGTGAGGAAGTAATTGTTGATCCCACCTGCACGGAATCGGGCAGCAGTACAATAAGCTGTGCAGAGTGCGGAACGGTTCTTTCGGCAACCGAGATTCCGGCTGCGGGTCACAGCTTTACAAATTATATTGATACGGCGACCTGTATGCTTCCCGGTGCAATGGAGGCGCAGTGCGACAACGGCTGCGGTGCAGTTGACAGCAGCGTTACCACACCTGCAAAGGGCCACAGCTACGGCAGCGACTGGCTCAGCGACGCTGCGGGACATTGGCATTTGTGCACGGTTTGCGGGGACATCAGCGCTGTAATGAGCCATACCGAAAATTCCGGCGCCGAAAATTCCGGCATCGTCACTCTGCCGCCCACATCGACATCAACAGGTATAAAAACCTATTCCTGCACAGACTGCGGGTATGTGACAAGGACGGAAATTATTCCTGTTGAGGCAACGCCCGTTGACCCGACCCCTGTTAATCCGAAACCGACACATCCCGGCTCAACAAACCCATCGTCCGGTTCTGCCGCAGCCAAAGCAGAGACTGCGCCCGCTGTTACTGCGGCGGAGGACATCAGCCTCACCTTTAACAGTGATCTGTCGGATTCCGTTAACCCGGGTGTGCGGGTGCGCACGAATCGCCGATTCTTTGGACATTCGGCAGAAATACGAATTACCAACACATCCGATTCGGAGGCTGCCGGAAAACGTGCCCTGGCACGGCTGGGCAATGACGATCTCATTTTCTATGCCTTTGATATAAGCATTTATAACGCAGACGACGGCAGCAAAATGCAGCTTGCGAGAAACGGTTACATAACCTTTGAGATTCCTGTTCCTCAAAGTATGGAGGCGACTGCTGCAAGCATTGAGGTTTATCACATTCCCGGAGGCGTTCCCGAACACATTGATAGCGAGCTCAAGACCGGGGAAGACGGCAGTATGAAGGTTGTTTTTACTGCGACCGAATTTTCACCGTATATGTTCACGGCTGCTGCTTCGGAATCGGAGGACATTTCCGCCGGTGCGGGAATGACTGCAAGCGCTGCTGCGGATGACTTTACGCCGACGGTTTCAAATGATATTATGCTTCCCGAAAACCGCCTGCCCCGTATCATTTGCCCGGGCAGGAAGCGCAGATACCGCATTTTAAGAAAGAGACGTCTTGATGATTCGGTTTGAGTGCCGGTAAAATGAGGAATGGACTTAGAACGAGATAGCTCAAAATGAAATGCTCATCCTCAAAATGTCAGACAATCTTTTCAGGAATTTATTATGCAGAGCGGCTGAGGCAAACCCGGCCGCTTTTGCTATGCTTATTTGAGCCGGAATTTATCGGGAGATATGCTGTTATGCACCGATTTGATAATATGTAAAACTCATCATCGAAAAATTTTATAACCAGTTGACTTGTTAAGGTCTACCGGCAGGAAGAACGGGGACGGTCTTGATGTTTAACGGCTGTCTGTTAAAACATAAAAAAGTATATAAAATATATTTAAACACCCTTAATTTCGCATAAGCTCCATTATGCGAAATAAAAAACAAAACGCCTGCGGGCATAGAGTCACAGTCACTGCCTGTGGCGGGTTTGTTGCCCATTGCGTTGGCAACCCCAAACGAGCAAACCGTGTTATGTTACAATAGAAGTGAGACCAAAAGCTATAGAAAAAGTGGTTGAGATCTGTTAAAATAAAATTACCACACCCAAATCAACAGAAAGGAACCGGGCCGCTATGGAACATTATAGCACAAAAAAGCGGTATTGTCCACACTTTATTCAAACAAAATTAAAGGCGGTGGGTTGTTTAGGAAAACTAAAGATGTGAATTATGTCATGCGCAAGTATCACGTCAGCAAAGCGTCGGTGTATCGCTGGAACAAGCAATATGACGGTGCACGGGAATCTTTGGAGAACAAATCTCACAAGCCGAAAACTCCGCACCCTAACGCTCATACCGAGCAAGAGCTTAAATGGATAAAGGATTATTGCAGGCGTAATCCGAACATCTCAATATGCAAATTGTACGGCAAGCTGCGTGAGGACAAATCTTACTCACGTCACCTGGGTTTGCTGTACCGTGTATTTATACGCTTGGGGCTAAGGAAAAAGCCGGAATCTACGAAAAAGAAAAGCCGTCACTTGGGCAAATATGATACGCTCCAAAAACTCGGTGAAAAGTGGCAAATGGACGTTAAATACATTCCAAACGCCTGTTACGCAGGCTCTGACGGCGAGAAATTCTATCAATACACAATGATAGACGAGGCTTCACGGGAACGCTTTATTTATCCGTACAGAGAGCAAAGCGGCTTCTCAACAGTAGATTTTGCCAAAAGAGCGATCACTTGTTTCGGATATGCTCCGAAAGTGATTCAAACGGATAATGGCGCAGAATTCACCAATTTCAGCAGAACTAAGAGAGCACATATTTTTGACAAGTTCTGCGCCGAGAATGGTATAGAGCATAAATTGATCCGTCCTCGCACTCCGTGGTACAACGGTAAAGTTGAGCGCAGTCACCGCAGCGATCAGGAACGCTTCTACAATCATTTGCTGTTTTATTCATACGATGACTTGCTAATTCAGATGAAACGGTATATGCGTCGTTCTAATCGTATCCCGATGACCGTTCTGGGCTGGAAATCCCTGGTAACCAAGCGGCGTGAACTTGAATAGCCCGCCCGAAGTTGTGCTAACTTCTTTTTTCCAGTTCTCATTTTTTCATGTGATTTGTCGCACTGTAGGTTTGTCAATGATATTGAACACGAAAGTTAGAAAGACATTCTAAAGGGGAAAGCCAACCCAAAGGACGCATATGGCGATTATTAGAGCGATAAAGATGGACTTTAAGCTGTTTGTTAAGATCGTCACAGGTGTAATTTGTCGCACATTATTGACAAAAGTACAAAGTTCCGGTTTTTACTTATCACGGTATTTCAACGAGTAAACAAATTATGAACAAAAAGCCGCAGACAAGATATTATCAAGATAGCGGGAATCAAGCATACACTTGAACTGTTTATCAGGGAAACTGCCTTTAAAAGAAGAATCGGATTTCAAAATGTTGTATGCCAAATGCCTTAAAGCATTAAAATTTTCAGCAGAAAAGGTTCTGAATTATGAACTGTGTAAATGCATTTTCTAAAGAAAAAATGTCAACACTGAAAATGCAGTAAAAAAGGAGGCAATACCTCAGCAAGCTGAGCTCTGAGGAGCGACCTAACGCAAACTGCGAGATATTACGATGAAGAGCAGCGGAAAAAGCCGCTGTTTTTCTCTTCATCGGGTATCTCCAAAGCGGATAAACCTCGGGGTTTGGGGCAGAGCCCCACAGCCGTCAGGCTGCAAATCTGTCCTCAAAGAAAATCACAAGCTGCGCATATGCAAGTCCCCAGTCACGGACAGGCATACTCCACTTTTTTGAAATCTCGCATACGCTCATATAAACGACTTTGCGGATAGAATCATCCGTTGGGAAGATTGCCTTGGATTTTGTGAATTTTCTTACCATTCTGTGGTATGATTCAACCGTGTTCGTTGTATATATTATTCTCCGAATTTCTTGCGGAAATTCAAAAAATGCAGTAAGTTCAGCCCAGTTTTTATCCCAGGATTTTAATATATTCGGGTAACGCTTATCCCATTTTTCACGGAATTCTTCCTTTGCGAATTCTGCGTCGTCAAGATTAATAGCACCGTAAATTTTCTTCAAGTCAGCACACACCGATTTTCTGTCCTTGTAAGGCACAAATTTGCAGGAATTTCTTATCTGATGAACAATACAAAGCTGATTTTTAGTCTTAGGGAAAATTGAATTTATTGCTTCACAAAGCCCTGTCAAATTATCATGACAAGCTATGAAAATGTCCGATACACCGCGGTTTTTCAGGTCTGCGCATATGCTTGCATAAAAGCTTGCTGACTCGTTTTCCGATATCCATGTTCCCAATATTTCTTTCTGTCCCTCCATGTTGATTCCCAGAACCGAATAAACGCATTTGCTGATAATTTTATTGTCTTTTCTCGAATTAAAAACTATTCCATCAAAGAATATTACAGGGTAAATTTTATCCAGTGGACGGTTTTGCCATTCATTGACTTCGGGTAAGATCCTGTCTATTA
>CAZGAZ010000090.1:0-13085 GCA_964523835.1 uncultured Ruminococcus sp. | reverse complement strand
AAAATCTTCTGGGTGTTTATTCTGCTTATGGTGTGTGCAGGTTCGTCAGAGCTTGCAATGGCACAGTGGGCGTCGGCTTTTGCAGAGTCGGCTCTCGGAGTTTCAAAGACGGTCGGAGACCTTGCAGGACCTTGCGGCTTTGCGGTTTGTATGGGCATAAGCCGTTCGATTTACGGCAAATTCGGCGAAAAGGTAGACCTCTCAAAATTTATGATTTTCTCGGGACTGCTTTGTACGGTCTGCTACCTGACGGCTGGTCTTTCAAATATCCCCGTGCTGGGACTTATCGGCTGTGCGGTGTGCGGCTTTTCGGTTGGAATCATGTGGCCCGGCTCGATCAGCATTTCTTCAAAAATTCTTCCTAAGGGCGGAACGGCAATGTTTGCACTCTTAGCTCTCGCAGGTGACCTGGGCGGTTCGGTAGGTCCTACAATAATAGGAACCGTTTCACAGAATTCAGGCGATGACCTGCGTGCCGGAGTGCTTTCGGGAATAGGCTTTCCGATAATTCTTGTGATTTGTACCATTGTTTTAAAATCTCGGAGGATAACAAAGTAAGCTTTATCCCAAAGCGTAACAATTCGTATATGTACGGTAACGCTTTTGGGATAGAGATCGAGTACTTGTCCGCCTGAAAAATAAAAAAATTTGGGAAATGGGTATTGACTTTTGGTTTTTTTTGTAGTATAATATATAATGTTCATCGGAGGGTGTATCATTCAGGGAAATGATAGGCCGGATAAGATGGCAGATGAAATTTCTGCTCTTATCCGGCTTTTTTATGTGAAGGGAGTAGAAAATGAAGAAACTTAATTTTACAGAGGGAGCTATTATTTCTCCTCTGTTACGTTTTATGCTGCCTATACTGTTTGCTATGTTTTTACAAGCTATGTATGGTGCTGTTGATCTGCTGGTAGTCGGACAATTTGCAGCAAATGCCGATGTTTCGGGTGTATCGACAGGTTCTCAGATCGTGCTTACTCTCACAAATCTGATCGTCAGTTTTGCAATGGGAATAACTGTTACCGTGGGGCAGAAGATCGGGCAAAAGCGTCCGGAAGAAGCATCAAATATTGTCGGCACAGGAATAATGATATTCACGGTTATCGGTCTTGTGTTTACTCTGATAAGCGTTGCACTTGCAAGTCCCCTTGCGGCTGTGATGAATGCTCCCGAAGAAGCCTTTGACATTACCGTGAAATATATCCGTATATGCGGGGGAGGTTTTCTTGTAATAACCGCATATAATCTGCTCGGAAGTATTTTCCGTGGACTTGGAGATTCCCAAACTCCGCTGATAGCTGTCGGAATAGCCTGTGCGGTCAATATCATTTGTGACCTGCTGTTTGTTGCGGTATTCGGGCTTGGTGCGGCAGGGGCTGCCATGGCAACTGTTTTAGCGCAGGTCATAAGTGTTGTTATCTCGCTGAAAATCATCGTAAAAAAAAGCAGTATGCCTTTTAAGCTGAACAAAGCTGATCTGAGATTTGATAAACTCTCGGTCAAAAGGATTTTCAGGATAGGCACTCCTATCGCTTTGCAGGACTTTCTTGTAGGAATATCTTTTCTCGTCCTGCTTGCTATCGTTAATGACATCAGCGTTGAAACATCGGCAGGGGTAGGAGTTGCCGAAAAGGTCTGTGCATTTATAATGCTTGTACCGAGTGCATTTATGCAGTCGATGTCCTCATTCGTGGCTCAGAATATAGGTGCAGGAAAGCCCGACAGAGCAAAGAAAGCGCTCTTTTGCGGAATATCGGTATCGTTCGTATTCGGTATTTTGATGTTCCTGCTGACCTTCTTCCACGGAGACTCGATGGCAGCAATCTTCTCAAAAGATCAAGCTGCCGTAATGAACGCTTTTGATTACCTTAAAGCCTATGCGATAGATTGTATGCTGAACTGTTTCCTATTCTGCTTCATCGGGTATTTCAACGGTCTCGGCAAAACGGCTTTCGTTATGATACAAAGCATTGTCGGAGCCTTCTGCATCAGGATACCCGTGGCATTTCTGATGAGATATATCGGCAACAACTCACTGTTTCTGATCGGACTTGCAATACCTTGTTCAACTGTAGTGCAGATCATAATGTACTTTGTGATGTATGCGGTACTGCAAAGAAAGCCTATATATAAAGCCATATAAGCATAAATTGCGAAGTCTGTTTAGTCAGTTTGCAAATAAATGACCGCAAAGCTGAAAGGAAACAACGCCGATAACGCAGATAATACTGCCGATAAGATTAAGCCTTGAATAAGCTTCTTTCCGTATCAGACCGATCGTAAAAAGCGTCACAAGAATCATAGGCTGAATAAATGAATAATCCGCAAGACTTATGGAGATCACAGCATTTTCTCCAAGCATACCGATAGTATTCGGAATGCGTGCAAGAATTACCTTTACTGCGCCGCTGCGGTTCTTTATAAAAATATTTTTGGGAACTGCTTTCGGTGCGGTAATTACCGAAATAATTATCAGCGCAGGAAGCAGCTGCATTGTGGGAGAGGCATATTCCGAAAAGCTTTTTATAACAAGTCCGTAGCCGTATTTCGAGGCAAGATATAAGATAAGCGGGATAACGATTTTTCGGTAATTTACCTTTCCTCTGCTGCCCGATCTTGCAATGAAAACAAGACCCAAAGCGGTGACGATTATGCAAATAAATCTTGAAATTTTTGCCTCTGCACCGTCTGCAATATCGGTTATGTATGAGGCAAACAAAGTCGTTCCCAGCCATGCTTTAAGTTCAAATGCGGACAGTTCCTTCAGCACAAGTGCGCTCATCTGAAATTCAAGCATTTTACACGCCGCAATAAGCAGAATTGCAGCAAAAGCCTGCCATGAAAATCCGAAATATATTTCCTGAAAAGGCAGGCTCATTGCAAGAAAAACCGACATTGACGAGCACATCAGAAAGGTAAATTCATTCCCGTCAAAACCCGCTTTTGACACGGCAAATTTATCGCTCAGGGAGGATATTGTGTAGCAGCAGGTCACAGCAAGCATTAGTGCAAATGCGCTCATAAATTCACCATCTTACCTTCCAGCGTTCGTTCAGTTCAGCTCCGGTATCGGAATTTCCGGAACCGCTCTTTTTTACATTTTCATTCCTGCAAAGCTCTGCAAGATAACGCTCAAACAGCTTTTCATCTGTGGGTATCTCCGCCCATTTATCGGTCCAGGAGGACAGATATGCGGCGTTTGAAACAGACAGGGAATTAAGCCCCTCACGTCCGTCGGCAATAAGCTTCGTACCCTCTAAAATTGCCTCCGCAAAATTTTCAAGCACCGTGGAATGACCGTCGGGAGCTTCCTCGGAATACTCCTCATATGTCATTTCGGGACACATAAAGCCCTCCTTTGACGTAAAGCAGAATTCCCTCTCGGGGACTTTGAGCTTCCACCATTTCAGCTTTCCGTCCTCAAGGACAAGTTTTCCTAAGTCTCCCGAAATTTCAAGACGGTTTGTACCGGGAGCTTCTCCTGTAGTGGAAATAAATGTTGCAGTCGCACCGTTTTCATATTCTCCGTAAATCGTCACATCGTCCTCAACGTCAATATTGTGATATTTTCCTGCGGCGCAAAATGCCCTGACTCTTTTCGGCATACCGAATATCCATTGCCACAAATCAAGGTTGTGGGGAGCCTGATTTAAAAGCACACCGCCGCCCTCGCCGTTCCATGTTGCACGCCAGCTTCCCGAATCATAGTAGGCCTGTGTGCGGTACCAGTTTGTGATTATCCAAACCAATCTTTTCGGCTTTCCGAGAGCGCCGCTCTGCACGATATCACGGGCTTTTTTGTATATTGGATTAGTCCGCTGATTGAACATTATCCCGAATTTTACTCCCGCTTTTTCGGCAGCCTCGTTCATCTCACGAACCTGACCTGCGTAAACTCCCGCAGGCTTTTCCGTCATTACATGAATGCCTCGCTTGAAGCATTCTACAGCATATTTCGGGTGATCGTAATGGGGTACTGCAATAAGTGCAGCGTCAATAAGACCGCTGTCCAGCATTTTTTCCGCACTGTCAAAGCAAGTCAGTGCCGGCAGCTTTTTCTTTGCATTTTCGAGCTTTTGGGGGTCGATGTCGGCGGCGGCAGTGACTTCAACCTTGGGACACTTCCCGTCTATGACATTCTGCAAATGTCCGCTTCCCATATTTCCAACACCGATTATTCCAAGACGAATTTTTTCCATAATTAACGCTCCTTATCCAATCAATTCTTTTAATGCTGAAACTGCTGCGTCAAAGGCTTCTCCCGACGAGGAGTAACAATATTTGCCGTGCAGCTCACCGTTTTGTTCAAGCTTATCAAATCCCGGAAATACCGACAAATGCGGCTCAACGGTCAGCACCTCTCCACGGTAATTTTCAAGTATGTAGGGTATATTTCCCAAACCCTTTCCCGCAGGAACGACCGAGCCGTCGACAAGTGCGTCCTTAATGTGAAGGTACTCCACATAGGGCGCAAGAATTTCCCAAGCCGCCTTTGTGTCCTGCCCGCATTGAATAAAGTTTGCAGGATCAAAAACTGCTTTTATTTCGGGAAAATTTTTGTATATCTCAGCGCACCGATTTGCAATGTCGCCGTATATTCCCTTTTCATTTTCATGGCACAAAATAACGCCGCTGCCTTTTGCCGCTGTCTGAAATTTTTCCAGCCGTGACATTACTTCCTCCGAGTAATTTTCCGCTTTTTCCTGTGGTACATAAAAGCTGAAAATACGCATATGCTCTGTGCCGAGAATTTCCGCAACATCCAAATTTCTTTTAAATTTTTCAAGATGAGGAGCGAAATCATCTCCTATCCCGATTTTTCCGAAGGGCGATCCTACAGACCATACCGCAAGACCCGAGGCTTCCAGCTTTTTTCGTATTTCACGGGCTTTTGCCAAAGAAATGTCCGAAACATTTTCACCGTCAACCCCTCTTATTTCAAGGTATTCTACTCCGTTTCTGACCATTGCTGAAATCTGATTTTCCAGCTTGCTGTCCGCTTCATCGGCAAATGCCGCAAATTTAAAGTTCATGACAAATCCTCCCGAGTTTTCTTGTTGTAACCAGTATACTCTAAAATAATTTGCATTGCAATTGTAAATTTAAGCATAATATATTGCAATTTCACGCATTATATGCTATAATAAAATAAATTGCAAGGGAGGTTTTTTATGGATATTGTACGGGAATTCAATTACGACAATTTATACACACGCTATGCTGTGGACGAAACCCCAGACGACAGAGATTTTGCAATGCACGTCCACCAAAACTGTGAGATATTTTATTTTGTTTCGGGAAATGCGGAATATCTTGTGGAGGGTGCACGATACCCTCTTGAATCGGGAAGTATTCTTATTATGCGCCCCTCGGAATCTCACAGGGCAAAAATTCTCGGCGGTGGGAAATACGAGCGGTATGCGGTAAATTTTTCTGTTTCGGCTATTGATAATATTGACCCCGAACACAGGCTTCTGAAAGCATTTTTTGACCGTCCTCTCGGGCGGGGAAATATGTTTCTGCCAACGGAATTCGGCGATGAAAATATACAGAAAATTTTTGCCGAAATGTGCAAAAAATGCAGTCGTTATGAAATGCAGGTAAACGTAAATACCCACCTTTTCTGGCTGCTTGACAGAATAAACAGAGCGTGGCTTAAACGTGATTCGGAGGAATATTCTCCTCCGCAGAATATTTCGGAGCGCATAGTTTTGTATGTGAATTTCCACCTGTTTGAGGAGCTTTCCGTGCCCATGCTTGCGGAGCATTTTTTCCTTAGTCCGTCTCAGTTCGGCAGGATATTCAAACAGGCCACAGGTGCAGCGCCGTGGGAGTACATAACCATAAAACGGCTTACTGCGGCAAGAGAAAAGATACGAAACGGTGAACATTCGGGACGTGCCGCCGAAAGCTGCGGGTTTAGAGATTACTCTGCATTTTACCGAGCCTATGTAAAATATTTCGGCTGTTCACCAAAATATGATGATAAATAAATGCGACGACACAGGTTCTTTTCCTAAAAAAGCGGGATAAGACCCAACAGATCTTGTCCCGCTTAAACAGCTTGCGATTTTGTTTGCGATATGACTTTTTGGCGCATTGTAAAGTTTAAAAACTGTTCTATTTCTCAGCTTGCAGCGCATTATTCTTAATGCTTTCGATAGTCTGAATAATAGCCCCTCTTGTTCCCGGGTCAAACATCTTGATGAAGCTGCAGGGCTTGTCAAAGGGCGGCTTCATCAGCATTTTTACATCTTCAACATATCCGTTATTCTCGATGTGAGTGATGATTTTATGTATAAATGCGATCTGGTTCTGATTAAGAGAGCTGTCGTTAATGAAATCGGAAAAGGCAGCCATTGCGCTGTCGTGGTCAAGCCTTGCTATCTTGCGCACAAGCAGCCCAAAGGGCGTGTCGCCGTATTCACGCTTGTAATCCGAACTGTCGCCCAATTCCTTTGTCAATATCCTTTCAAGCTCATCATAGTCCGACCGAAAAAGCGGGATATTATGGTTAAGCTTGTAAATAACGGGCTCGTCCTTATGCTCATAAATATAGCGGTTCACCTTTTGACGGTAATCCTCAAAATCATACGCTGTGTCAAGAACATCCCCCTCATTTTGAGCTGTTACGGGATCGGAAAGATCGGTAAAAATTTTATGAACGCTGCTTCCGTCATTAAGAAACTGCATAAGCTCACGAAGCTCACATCTCACTTTTTCAAGAGTAAGTATACTTATGTCCTGCCAAAAATCATCTGTCTGAATATCCTTGATAAGCTGCATTTTCTGCTGCACCTGCGGGATATTAGCTTTCTTTTCAAGAAGCGAAGCAGTCCTCAAAAGCTGTTTTTTCATATGGTTCATTGTCCGCAGCTGTTCAATATTTGCAAGCATAATACCGTACATAAAATTATCGAACCGCTTTGCAAATTCATCGGTATCGTCCGATGTTATGATAGGAGCAATATGCTTTGTCAGCTCATATTTATCCATTTCGGAAAGCACAGAAAAGCTGTCGGCTTTTTTAAATTTCTCCACATATTCCTTTTTCAGACGCACCGATACCAGGTCGTAGGATAATGCCGAAATACCGCTGCGGCACTTATTCACCAATTCCAAACGAAAGTCCTGATATTCGGTATCGGAAAACCCGCTTTCCTGCAAAGCAAATATCAGCCCTATCTGCTTGCAGAAAATATTTTCGGTCAAAGACTTTGTTTCCGCACTTTCAAAGCCGTTTATATTCTCTCGGAAAAATTCAAAATTCCCGCAATAGTCGAATATCAGAAAACGGCGTTTATCGGTGTATTCACCGTCGATTTGATCGGTGCAGCTCAGACCCTTGCAAAGTCTTGTGCCTCTGCCTATCATCTGCCAGAATTTTGTCTTTGAGCGGACTTTCTTGAAAAATACAAGATTAACGCATTCGGGAACATCAATACCCGTGTCCATCATATCCACGGAAACAGCGATATACGGAGGCTTATTCGGTATCTTAAAATCGTCGATAATGCTTTGCGCATAGCTGTCGTCGCAGGTGATACGCTGGGCAAAAGTTCCCTTATAATTCGGGTAAAGCTTGTTGAATCTTTCTATGATAAATTCGGCATGGTCTTTGTTCTGAGCAAAAATGATCGTCTTTCCAAGCCTGTCGCCGCCCTCGGTCTTTATGCCCCGTTCCATAAGGTCCTGCAAAACCGTGTCAACGGTATTATCATTGAATACGAATTTATTCAGCGAATCGGAGGGAACAAAATCGGGCATATCGCCGTCCTCGGTAAAGTCCTCCTCGAAGCGTTCCTTGTCCTCGTCGGACAGTTCGTCATATGCGATACCCTCGTCAAGGAATTTTGTTTTAACCTCATAGTTGTAATAAGGCACAAGCACATGATCGGAATACACCGCCGTTTCATAGTCATAGGCATAGGTGGGAACGCCGCTTTCCATTTCAAAGAAATCGTATGTATTGCGGTCAACATCGGTTTTCGGCGTTGCCGTGAGCCCCAATGTTATTGCGTCAAAATATTCAAAGATAGCCCTGTATTTTCTGAAAATGCTCCTGTGGCTTTCGTCGGTGATAATAAGGTCAAAGTGCGCAGGAGAAAACAGCGGCACGCCGTCTATTGTTTTTGCGCTGTCGATAGCGTTCAATATCGTAGGATATGTGGAAAATATGATCCGTGCGTTTTTGTCGTCCTTATTGCTGCACAGGTTGCACAGGGACATATCGGGCAGATAGTTTTTGAAATCGTCCTTAGCCTGCTTTACAAGAGCTGTCCTGTCGGCAAGGAAAAGAACGTTGGTGATATATCCGCCGCGGCTGAGAACATCTGTCAGGCTGGAAGCCGTCCTTGTCTTTCCCGTGCCCGTAGCCATAACAAGCAGAGCCTTGCGGAAGCCCTTTTCAATATGCCCGCAAACCGCCCGTATAGCCTCTTTCTGATAGTAGCGGTCGGTAATTTTGTCGTTTATGGAGACCGTACTAAGCTTTTTGCGGGTCTCCCTGCGGCTCATAAGCTTTTCAAGGTCGGACTTTGTAAAAAATCCGCTGACTTTCCTTTGCGGTGACGACAGATCGTCCCAGAAATATGTTTCAAAGCCGTTGGAGGTGAACATCATAGGTCTGCGGCCGAATTTGCGTTCTAAGCAGTCGGCATACAGTACAGCCTGTTTCCTGCCGTTGTTGGGGTCTTTGCTTGTGCGCTTGGCTTCTATAACAGCAAGGGGCAGACCGTCACGGCCGAAAAGCACATAGTCGGCATAGCCCTTTTGCCCCGGCACACCCTCCATATCGTTTACTTCGTATTCCTCTCTGATATCGGCGTCCGTGCCGTCAAATTTCCAGCCCATCATTTTCAGGTCAACGTCAATGTATATCCTCCTGGTTTCAAATTCCGAAAGGTCGGCAGGCGCAAATGTGCGGCTTTCCTGTTTTTCCGTCTTTTCGGCAGTCAGCTTCGCCGACATTTCGGCTATCTGCTTTTGCAGGGCGTTTATCTCGCTGTCTTTTTGCTCAATAAGGGATTCCTGCTCTTTTATTTTCTTTGTGTCGATAATCACCTTTTCCGCAGGAATAAGAGCGGGGTCAAAATGCCTTTCTTTATAATCATCGCCATAGCAATAATCTATCCACTCTATAAATTCAAACAGACTTTCAAGGGAAAGCAGGGCGTCGGAATTGTTTACGGATTTTTCGGTGTGGACGGAGAGATTGCCGAGCTTGATGATAAACGGCAGCTTGCCCCATGTTTTGCCGTCAAGAGCCAGACGGAAAGACGGCTCGTGTATCAGCGACTGGAGATTGTCCTTATAGGGCATTTTTATAGTGCTGTCGGCTGAATAGACCCATTTCACGGCAAGCTCCAGAGCCTTGCGGCAGCCCACTGCGCACATTGCGGGAGAGGTGCAGAATACCTTTTCCGCTTCTATTGCAGCAGCGGAGAAAAGGCTGTATTCCGAAATGGTTTTCAGAAATTCAAAATTTGTCATTAAATCACCTACTCCAATTATTTTAAGTCAAGAACTTTTTCTATTTTAATTTTTTTTACTTTAATCAATCTATTTATAAATGCCTCATAACTTTCCTCAGGGTAATTTGGATTGTCTATCTCTTCGTATTCATCTGGTTCAATCAATTGGGATTCAAATTTTTGAAAAGCATTCAAAAAAGCAATCATACCTGCACCTGGTTTTCCCTTTCGAACCAATACTTTCACCTTTTTAGGAAGTTCGTCATATAAAATTTTCAATTGCTGCAAGTGCTGTTCCAAAGATAAATCAGACGTTTCCTTAAAAATTGCGCTGATTTTATCATCTAAAATCCTTTCAATTTCCGATGCAACAGCTATTTCACACTTAGTTCCACGCCTTATGTAAATCATGTCTTTTTTTATACCATTACCTTCCCCTTTTGAAATAAATGGTAATCTTTCTGGAGTATCATATACAATCAACATCTGAAACTTTTTATTTTGCATGGCTTTGTATTCTGATGTGTCATAAGAAAAATCGAATATTTCGTAACTGAGTTCCGGCGGAATATATTTTGAAATTTCATTGTTTACATCTGCCTTATCCTTACGTTCTGAAATACCAGTTGGAATCATTGTTCCGTCATTTTCTTCCTTTACACCAACGACAATAATTCCTCCATGGGAATTCGCCATAGCAAGCATTGTTTTTGCTAAATGTCCTTTTTCTACCCATTTTTCTTTAAAATCAATCTCGTCTAATTCACCATAGGATTCTTTTAAAAATATCCTAAAATTTATCTTTTCCTTGCTTAATCATGAATTCCACCTCAATTATACTGTTGCATAATTCTACACATTTGTGCAAATACTTCATAGCCAAACAATTCGTGTGCTAATCTTTGACACTGCTGAGGTGATAATTCCTTCAATGATTCAGCAGCCTTAATACAGTCTTGTTTTGCTTTTTCATATTTGTCATTTGGTTCAATTGTTGGTTTTATTGTGTAACCGTTCATAAATTTTCTCCTTTATCCAAAATATTCCTGCATTAACGCTTTTTTCAGAATTTCCGCTTTTTCAAGCACTCGATATACTGCTGATTTTAGTTTGTCGGTTTGCTCTACAAAGTGGGCAAATTGCTCTTGTAAGTTAAGTGGAGGGACGGGAATTTCAAGTGTAGACAAGATTTGCTGATTGAGATTTTGTATGTTTGCGCCTCTACCAGCCATTTTTTTTCTAATTGAATCAGTTTTTAAAACTCTAAGCAGATATGAAATAAGAATGGAATTATTCTCTTTCCTAAACCTAATGCAGAACCCGCTGAATGTTGTAGGTATATCATTTGGATATATTGCTAAACTCCTGCCAACCAATGCTTTATTACCATTTGAACGAACAAACACTATATCACCATTTTGAAGTAAATATTCTTCTGTTGGCATTTCATTTAATGATATTTTGGGGAGAATAGATGTATCATTAATGATTGATAAGTCTTTGAAATCTCCAACACCCAAACAATGCACCTCTACCCCGCTATCATCATAATGAAAATTCATGCCGTTTTTGCATTTGCCAATGTCTAAAAATAGTTTTGTATCCCATTTCTTAGGATTAGCAACAGGATCTCCAAACATCTCCACAAACCTCGCCTTAACAAGCAAATCCAATTTTTCAAGGATAGTATGGCATAAGTCTATTGTGCGTGTTACCTTGTCAAGATTTTCGGCTATTTGTTTTTGAATTTCAAGAGGTGGGAGAGGTATTTTTATTTGAGAAAGAGTAGCCTTATTAAGAGTAATTCCCATTACAGCCTTGTTTGTACCCTCATTCCAATCTTTTCCGTTAAACAGATAATAAATATAATCCAAGTCAAATTTATAGATACCATTATCAATAAATGACATAATAGCTTCATTAGTATAAATATCCTCAACAGTTATAGCTGTTTTGCCTATTGACAATTTAAAACTCATAATAACAGTATCTTTAGGAGTTATTTTTATACCTGTTTCTGACACTGCAATATCAGTAATACATTCCTTGGTATTGTAAATATACTTTGAATTTTTACCCAAATCTGAAATGGACACCCATTTTCTATTTCCATTCCAATAGTCGGGATTATCTCTTGAGGGGGTCTTACCCATTTGCAAAGTAAACATATCTGAAAGTTTAACCATATCCCACTTACTCACTCAACAATCCCCCCAACTCCGACAGCACCCCGCCAAGCTCCTTATACAATTCGTCAATGTCAGCCATAATCTCACTTGTCGGCGGATACTCCACCGCTTCATATTCCGTCTTTTTGTACTTGTTGACGGAAAGGTCATAACCGTTTTCCACAATTTCCGATTTCGGTACAAAAAAGCTCTGATCGGTGCGTTTCCTGTCCCTCTCAGCCTCGGGGTTATGAAAACGTGCGATAATATCGGGAATATCGTTCTCGGGAATCTCATTCCGCTTGTCGTCAAGAGAAAATCCGTCCGCTTTCATATCGTAGAACCACACATTATCCGTACCGCCTGCATCTGTTTTCACGAAAACAAGCACCGCCGTGGAAACGCCCGCATAGGGCTTGAATACACCACTGGGCATTGAAATAACAGCTTTAAGCTGATGATTTTCGACAAGCTCCTTTCGGATAGACTTGTGCGCATTTGACGAGCCGAACAGCACCCCGTCGGGAACAATGCAAGCGCACCTGCCTCCCTTTTGCAGCAGCCGCAGAAACAGCGCAATAAAAAGCAGCTCGGTTTTCTTTGTATTGGTGACAGCTTTCAGATTATCGTTGATACTTTCCGCATCAATAGTGCCCTTGAAAGGCGGATTTGCAAGGCACACCGTATATTTGCCGCTTACGCTGTTCTGCTTGGACAGGCTGTCCTTATAATCAATATCGGGATTTGTGATAGAGTGCAGCATAAGGTTCATAGCCGATATTCTAAGCATGGTCTGGTCTGTATCGTAGCCCGTAAAGGTCTTTTGGGCAAAGTTTTCCCACTGCTTTTCGGACATGGTACTCTCATAATGCTTTCTTATATACTCCGCTGCGGAAACCAGAAAGCCTGCCGTGCCGCAAGCGGGGTCGCAGATAATATCATCGGGAGTGGGCGCAGCAAGCTCGACCATCATCTCACGAATATGCTTCGGTGTACGGAACTGGCCGTTCTGACCCGCCGTTGAAAGCTTGCCAAGCATATACTCGTACAGATCGCCCTGCATATCAAGATCGGCAATGTCATGCTCATACAGGTCGTCCAGCCCCGTAATGATCTTCTGCAAGACCTGCGGATTGGGTATAACAAACACAGCACTGTCCATATAACGGGTAAATGCGACCTGCACCGCTTCATCATCGCCACGGTCGGGAATTTCGATAAGTTCCCCTTTATCGTCAAAATCGGGCAATTTTCCGTACTTCATTTTTTTGACCGCAGGAAAGACCCGTCGGGAGACAAGCTCGAATATTTCTCTTGAATCCCTGTTTTTGAATTTGCTCCATCTCATTGACTGCCCCGCCTCGGACCGGGGGAAGATCAGATCGGATATATCGCCGTCTGTCGAATTTGCAAATTCTTCATATTCAAGTTCCTTTTCGTC
>CAZGAZ010000089.1:0-13313 GCA_964523835.1 uncultured Ruminococcus sp. | reverse complement strand
GTTGCCCGAAGCCTCTGCGTGCGTTCCTGCGGCAATGGAATTGCTTCCCGATGCCGATGATGACGGACCCATAGCTATTGCACCCTCTCCTGCGGCGGAGGCGCTTTTTTCGTATGTGCTTACCACTTTACTCAGTTCTATTCCTCCGTTAGAGGGCTTTAACCTTATTTTGCTCACCGCAGACGGGTTGTCCGAAATTGGGCTGATGTTCAGTGTGCCGTTTGCTTGGATAAAATTGTCACTCAAAACCATTTTATCGGAATCTCTGTACCGACCGAAGGTCAGAGGTTTACCGTTAAGCTTGATTCCGTCAACCGAATCAATTTCGACCGTTGATGAAACATCAGTAATATCGCTTGCCTTTAAAGCGATACGGGAATTTGTCAAAGATAAAAACCCACTGCTGCCATTCGCATTTATCTCCATTGTCCTTTTGCTTTTCGCACTGTCTGAATAAATACCCTGCGACGATTCGGAATAGTTTTTCAAGACGTTTTCATAGTTGCTGTCCCCGCTACTGCCACCATTATCACCCCCTTTCGAGATTTTCTTAAAAGGGTTTACTGCAATATTGGATGCAAAAATTTGCACATTTCCTGAGCCAGTAAGATACAATTTATCCAATCCCTGCATGTGCGGGTACATAATGCTTTCCCCGCCCTTGCAAAGGAGCGTTCCATCATCACCTGACGTTTTACCGCTTTCGAGAGCGATTATGACATCATTCTCGCTCTCCACGGAAAAAACGTTGTACTTGCTGCTGAAAATAACCTCACGTTCACTCCCGTCAAGGGTGATAGTGGTCGTCTGCTGGCTGTGTTTTACTGTTTTTTTCATAAAAATTTCCTCCTAAAATTTTATTTATCGGATTATACGATAGGTCGATGTTATTAGATGTTTGTTCGACCAGTTTAGTCTATAACTTCCTTAATTATTCGGTATACAGCAGTTCTTCGGACGTTGGTGTATAATAGTCTGTGCTTTTCAGAATTTTCATACGTTCGTCCTCACTGCGGGCATTGCAGTATTTTTTATTCCAGCCGATCCCCTTATATATGACCTTATCGTTGTCTCTGTATATTTCATCACGGTCTAAAATAACATCGGATACACCGCCTCTGGTATACCGAAACCATTGATAGCCCTCTCTCCAATCAACCGCCTCATCGCTGTCGGAAACAATTTTACCGTTTTCGAGATTACCGTATAACGTGAAGGGATTTGTGGCTATAAGTCCGGAATAATCAGTTATTACCGGGAAATATAATCTGGTGTTATTTAAACAATCCACCATGGCGTTTGTATTTCGGCTGCGACCATTAAACATACTATCTAAGGGGCGCAGGCTTGCATTATCCAAAGTATGCCCATACTGCCTCTGTCGTACAGAATAAATACTGGTTGTAAAATTAAACGTTTCCATATCCGTTATAAACTCTCCGTTAGTGATCCCCCAGCCGTCAAAAGCACGATAGCATAAAAGCGGGGCGTTTCCTTCCCACCCCTTCGGTGTAGAGTAGAAGTTTTGGAGCCATGTTTTGGTAAACGTCAAGCCATTATGCCAGCCAAGCGTATCCCAGGTATATTGATTTGTAAAGGTATGCCCCACTACCCTGTTTTTCACCGATGTGCCTTCCACATTCACACCCTCAACGTCCCAGAATAATTCGTCATATTCGGTTTGCATATTGATCCAGTAACTAAAGTACTTATAGAATGTTACAGTGCCTTCGTCATCAGCCCAGTTACAATAGCTCGCAGGATTATTTCTGCTGGGGCTTGTAAATCTTGCCGTATTATCAGGTGATGAATAGCCAAAAAAACGCACCGTGTAATCGCTTTTGGCTGTAACTTTATACGGTCCGTCAAATATTTGTGGACCAAACTTCCCGCTTGTGAAATAAAGCGCATCGCCGAATTTACTTTTTATGTCTGTACCATATTCAAGGTCGTAGGGGTGCGATACCATCATGTTTATATTCCCATTATCGGTGTACCAATTTGTTGTACCGTCCTTTGAAGCCAGCAAACCGATGATTATTTCTTCAGCTCCAAGCTTTCTTCCAGACTTATAAACTGTAAAAGTTGATATTGCAGGAACAAACATCATTTTTATGTCCACATTTTTGTCTGTTATCTCTATTTTGATTTTTTTGTTAAACCGGTCATCATCCGCTAATTTTGCATGCGGCTCTATAATTAACCAGTATGTTCCCGGATGAACTTTGCCGTTTTTTTGTTTAAAATCTTCATCATAAATTCTGTAAGGAACGGAATATTTATAATTGTTTTTACCGTCTTTAGGGTCATAACTTGAATATTTTTCATGGTCACTGTAAAACAAGTACATTGGCGCATACAGAGTAACGCTTATACTGTACCATGGCCTGTTGTCCTCGTCAGATTTTACCGGTATATAAAAATAAT
The DNA here is from genome assembly GCA_964523835.1 of uncultured Ruminococcus sp. Lineage (GTDB taxonomy): Bacteria > Bacillota > Clostridia > Oscillospirales > Ruminococcaceae > Huintestinicola. The sequence continues at coordinate 10,886 of CAZGAZ010000089.1, read as the reverse complement.
TTGGGTGAAGATTTTTACGCAGTAAACGCTTTGCAAAGCTATCAGCATTCATAACAGATTGCCTCCGTCCTTAATACCCGTACAGATTAGTATAGGTATATTTATTATGACTGTTCCACGGTCTAAGTACGCCATTATTTCTTAGCAAATACAGCAATGGGTCGTTGTATCTGTCAAGCTGTAAATAAAATTCCGTGGAATTACAGTAGATATTAAAACTTTCATTGTTTGCGTTAAACCAACGGCTGTAATATATGCCGCCGGGTTTTTCATTTTCTGTTCCGGCAGAGATTATAGATGTGAATATGTAACGTCTGCACTGTATAGCATGAGAATTCGCCCCGCCGATCTCCATTGACGGCATTTCACAATCCCACGTTTCTACCACATATTCGCAGTCGCCTATGCTGTTTGAAAGCGTTTGACCGGTGTATCTGTCAATAGAGGAGGGACCTTTCCTGTATTTGATGAAGATTGGCGTATCAGCCGTAATACAACCGTCAGAACCTATATACAAGGGGAAACTGCCGTGTTTTTCAATAGAGGCGTTGATAACATTTTTTGTATATACAAGCCTCTCCTCCATTCCTCCGCCGACGCCGTAATAGCTTTCTATGCCGGAGCTTTGCTGATACGGAGGATACATTACCCACGGAGGGAGCATTGTCAGGTCTTCAAAGCTGTTTGCATTGTAGAAGTTAAGCGATGAGCGGAGTACGGTGTTATCAACATTGCCGCCACCCTCTCCATCTCCGCTCATCATAATCATAGCCGCCTCTTCCGCAGTCATTCTTCAATCACCTCGATTTTCTCCTTAAAATTATGCCGTTCGTCCCCCTCCCCCTCTGCAGTCCAGGTCTGACGGAATTCGCCGTAATCCGCATAAACCTTATTACCCGAAACTTTTACGATTTTATCCGGTGCAGGTCCTCGAATTTTAACCTCGCTTACCGCAAACCCATGGCGGCATTTCTCAATAAGCCTGTACTTGCCCATGTTATTCATCCTCCTCATCATCAACGACTATATCTCCCTGATATTTCGTGTGCTTAATATTTCCGCTGCGCTTCCCATACTCCACACGGTTTGCAACAGCCCTTGTAAGCGCACCTCTCACAGCAATTTCGTCACTAAGCGAATCGCTGCCGCTCAGTGACGCATAGATCCCCGCCGATGTTACCCGACAACTGATCGAATGCGCAACATAATCACCTCCTCCCGCAAAATTCATCATAGCCCCCACATATGGGATGATATTACCTAACAGCCTACACCCGCTACAGCTCCACGTGCATAAAGAGTAATTCCCTGCACGTTCCCAAATCTCCCCGCACCCCTCATTTGTAATAAGGTCGGAATTAATGTAGATCGTGTCGTAAACATGATCCGTTTGTCCCCTCCAAAATTTCTTTCCGCTGCCCGTCTTGCAAATTATGTTGCTTATGGAATACTGTGCACCCGAATCCACTGCAGCGTGTTCGTTTATATTAAAAATCCCCGAATTATCTCCGAATTTCAAAAACTGCAAATTATCCCCCAAAGCGCAGTACCACACCCCGCAGCAGGCCTCTGAGATAGACTGGAGTACATCAACACACGAGACCTCTTCCAACATTTCCGCAGGAATTTCATGTAGCCATGAGGGGAGCCCACCGTAACTCGGACGTCCTCCGAACATCTCCAAGCATATAAGTTCCATAACCGTCGTTACCGTATACGAAGCAGCCGTCCCGTCCAGCCTCTCCACCGGGAACATTATATCCCCGAACGCCAGTTTATCAAGACAGGAAACCGTAACAACCCCACCTCGCAGCGTGCGTTTGCTTACATAAAATTTCGGCAGCCCGTCAAGGCCCACAACTGTAATTTCTGCCGCTCTCGCAGCATAAAACGGTGCAGGAGTCGTAAAACTAAGCTCGGCAACGCACACCCCCGACAACCCTGGGGCATTGCAGCTTCGCTTTATCTGCACATCTCCGAACTGAGTCAGCTCCACACCGTCAACAAATATTTGCAGGTCAAAGAGAGCCGCTGCCGCCCAAAAGGCTGACAGCGGCAACCGAAAAGCTGACCGTGCAGAATGTACCATACCTGTTAGATTTTTTATAAGGCTTGCCCGCCGCCGAAATTTCCACCATTCCCGTAAATTCGGGGCTTGTAAATTCAAATCGGTGAGCATAAAACGCTTGCATTAACTTGTCCGCCTCTTCATTTGGTATCGGCGATGTGGTAATGCTTGCCGAAAACCGCCGTCCTTTGTAACAGGAGATTTTCTCAAAATTGTAGCTTTCAAAGCTTGATCCGCTGTCATATTCATGGGTCCATTTCGGTTCGTAAGAACCAACGTATTTCAGCGTGTAATCGCCTATTCCGAGCGCAACTCCGCCGTTGTAACTTTTATACATTCAAACTACCTCCCGATGAAATTTTTTCCATTAAAAAGTCACCTATTTCGCCTCTGATAACCTCTTTGCCCGCAACATTTATTGAAATAACTGTTTGCGGGGAAATTCCCTGTAAACCGTTATCTGCCGAATTTCCTTGATTTCCCGTAGAATTGGCCGAATCTTCTCCGCTGCTTTGACCTCCTGCTGACGATTTCCCAGATGTGTTCATTGTAAAAACATCCGCTATCCCGTCAAAATTAGCTATAGCCGTTTCCAGCCCCTTTATATAATTTTCCCCAGCCTTAACACCCCATTGATAGGCTTGTTCGGCGGGTTCCTCCAGAACTCCGTTGGCAGCGTCCTGCAAAGATTTTCTTTCATCTTCATATTTAAGCCCCGTGTCATACTCGGCAGTCTTTTTCTGCTCGGCAACATATTCCTGATACTCTTTATCGTACTTTGCCCTATTGTTCGCCGACATACCCAGCAGCTCATTTATGTACATCTGCCTGGATCCGTCATTGTAGTCAAAATCGTAAACGCTGGCCAGCAGTTCCTCACTTACCCCCAAAGCCTTTAGCTTGTCCATAGCGCTGCGGTATTTTTGCAGCTTTTTCGATTCCTCTTTGTTATCGCCCAGAATAAGCCGGTCCTTACCGTTGGACTTAACCTTTTCCGACATCTGCGCAGCCGTCTTTGTGTATTCCTCTTGGGTCTCTTCAAGGAGGGAAAGATTGTCCTCAGCCTCCTTTTTCTTTGCCTTGACCTCATCTTCATGCTGCTTTTTCAGCGCTTTCAGACTATTCTCGGCATCTTTTTTCCTATCCTCCAACTCCTGTATGCGCTGTTTTCTGTCCTTTTCCGCCTCTTGCTCATCGGCCTTGCGTATCTTTTCACGTGTGTCGAGGTATGCATCGTAAGCAAGATAATAAGCGTCCGAACCTTTTTCAAGTCCGTCGGCAAGCTTTTTGTACTGCTCCATCAGCCAGTTATCATCAAGGCCTTGTTCTTTTTGAGTGCGTTTAAGGCTGTCCATAGCCTTTTTTGTGCTGTCCTTTATCGCTTTTTCTCTTTTCTCACTGTCCTTTGAAGCCGCTGTCGAAACCCTTGCCGATGACGATATAATAGATTCGTCGGCTTCATCTGCCGCCTCCGTAATTTGTGCTGCCGCATCATTTATGTCATCAACGGTCTCATCCGTGCTTATCCCCAGCTCTTCAAGACCTCTCCTATATCTGTCCTGCCACGTCTCCTGTATGCCGTAAAGCTCATTAATTCCCGTCTTATAGGTTTCTTTCCATTCTTCCCAGCCCGCCCCGAACGTTACATTGTTGACATCACCGCCGTAAAGCTGACCCCCGCTGAACGTGTTGTCAAGCCACACCTGTACCTTTGCCCACGCATTTTCGAGCCCGCCTATAAGGTTATCAACCATAGCATTGGCCATTCCCACCCAGTCATAGTTTACAATGTCTCTTGCTATGCTGTTGCAAAGTTCAATGGAAAATTCAATTACATCAGGTATAGCCGCAATCAACGCAGCAATTATTGACGTTACAATATTCCCAAATTCACTCCCCAGCGTTCCTATAGTGTTCAGCAGCCCACGAAGAATAAATTTCAAAATATTTACGCCTACATCCACTACGTCGTTTATGCGCTCTGTAAGCCCTGTTATGATATTTTGTAATACCTCCTGCCCGGAACTGAGAAGCTCATCGGAATTTTCGTCAATGATCTCGGGAATATGCTCAATTGCAATCTCCACTACCCGCTCTACATTTTCCATGACTTCCGAAATTATGTTAAAAACAGCCTCTGCCGTGTCGGTAAATCCGTCGGCAATTTTCTCTGCCCCGTCCTCGCTTCCCGCCGCAATGTCCGACACTCCCTCTGTAATAAGAGCAAGTCCCGGCATGATACGGCTCAAAAGATTATTTTTTATGCCATCCAGAGTGTATTGGAGCGTAGTAAGCGAATCCTTGTATTTAACGGCAGCGTTCACCGCCTCGTCCGACATCAGCATATTGTTTTCATGAGCTGCCTGCATAAGATCCCTGGTGCTTTCCGTCGACTGGTTCAACAGGGGAATAAGCTGTGTGTAGGAGCGTCCCAACAAGTCATTAGCGATTGAATTTCTCTGCTGCTCATCTGTGATTCCTTGTAATCCGAAAATAACGCTTTCAAACAGCTCCTCACGGGTCATATTTCTGACCTCGTTCATGCTAAGCCCCAAGCTTCCGAATGCAGAGTTCTCTTTTTCAACAGCCTCCGTAAGCTTTCTCGTTGCAGTTGTCATACTGCCGATAGAAGCACCATTCATGTTAAGGACATAATCCCATTCCTGGTATGCCTCTCGGGAAAGCCCCAATATCTGAGACTGCTTGTCTATCGTGTCACCTGCCTGCATGGATGCGTTTATAAGCTCATTAATATCCGAAACAATTTCCCCTATTGCTGCTGCCAGCGCTTCAACACCTTTTATAATAGCAGCCGACGTAAGGTTTGCTTTGAGCGCATCGGCAAACGTGCTTGTGTTGTCCGATGCCTTTGCCGCTTTCTCGCTGTATTCGCCTGTTTGATTTTTTAAATTGGCAAGCTCGGCTTTGGTGTCTATAATAGATCTCCTAAAGTCATCATACTGCTGCTGATTAATGTTGCCAAGCTTTAATGCTTCCTTCATATCCGCAGCCTCAAGCTTCAGCTCATTTAACTTTACCTTAAGCTCGCTTGATATTTCTTTTAAAGCCTCTTGCTTCTGCTTGTTAAGTTCCAAGGTACTGTTGAAGCTAAGATGTGCGGAGTTTGCATTTTTAATACTTTCGTTTATTTCCGAAAGTCTCAATTTGTTTTCTTTCAAGGAATTGTTGGCACTGTCTATGAATTCTTTGTATTCATTATAGATAGGTGATTGTAATTCTTTGTTTACCTGTTCGAGTTCATTTCTGTATGCTTCCAGTTGACCCTTTGTGACTTCTATTTGGCGCTCGAATTCATTGTACTGCTCGGTGCTAATTTCCCCGTCAAGAAACGCCTGTGAGACTGCTCCCTCTTGATCTTCCAGGGTACTCAATTTTTGCGTAAGAGCATCAACAGTATCCTCCAGCAGTGCAGACTTTTGCGACATCAGTTCTTCTGTATCTCCTGCTATCTTCATAGCGGAATTTACAGCAGTAAGCTCCCGCTCCATATCTTTTAGTGTCTTATCCGTTTCTTCTACAGATGTTTTGTAATTGTCGTAAGCAGTTACTTGTTCCGAAGTATTTTCTGCCAATTCTTGTTGTGTTTTGTTATACCTCTCTGTAGCCTGTGCCAGCTGCGCCATATATGTAGCGTATTCGCCCGCACCTATAATTCCTTTTTGAAAGGCTTGCTCAACTTGTTCCTGTATGCCTGTTAATGCAGTTAATTGATCGGCGGTATTTCTTACGTATTTTGCATACGCACTTTCCCTCGCCGCCAGCAGCTCTGAAGTGTCCGAACTGTTCTTTGTAGCCTCAACAATGGCCTTATCCAAAGCCTTTATCCCGTTTTCAGCCTCTTTCAACTCTTTTTCCGCATCCTGCAAAGCCTGCTGCAACCCCGAAGTATCGCCGCCGATTTTCGCCATATAGCCGTATTCATTTTTATTAGACATTTTTCAGTTTTTCCTCCAATCGCTCCCGAATTTTTTGATTTGCGTTTTTCTCGGCAACACGTATAAACGAATTAGGCTTTGTTACAGTGCCTGTCGGTTTCCTGTGAGAAAAATGAACATGAGAAAACGTCACCAAATGCACCTCCTGCGGCTTTGCCGTGTTCCTTACCACATACACCCTCTTATGCTTTCCGAGATCCAGTTTATCGGTAGTCCAACCGCTTTTCATATGCACACCCGTTACGTTTTTATCATTAAAAGGTGACAGATCATGAACGTCAAGCAGCATTTCTTTTTGAATTGTTTCAAGATCCTCATTTGTCAGCTTTTCCACCTTTTCAAAGTACACCTTTATGCCGTTGGTTACTTCATCTGCAAGACCCATAATCACACCTCCACACACTGGAACACAAAATCGTCCCCCAGCACTTCATTTTCGATAAGCATATAAACAGCGTTTATCAAAGCCACCACCATATCAACCTTCCCCGCACTGCGTTTCTTGTTGACATACATGTTAAGGTTCGTGTCATAAGTGCAGCGAGCATTCTCGAAGTTATTTTCCAGCAGCAGATTTTCCTCATATCGAAACTTCCCGCTCAAAATGCTTTCTTTCAAAAGCTTTGTGGCAGGGTGTAAAAATTTCGAGTGCTGAGGTATTATCGTGCATTGGATAGGGTTTTCTGCCTGTTCAATCTTCTGCATTGAAGAAATAGCATTAGCCCTGTCCCACCCCGACCCAATAACCTCAACGCCGTATTTTTCTTCAAGGCTCAAAATATACTCCTCCACCACCGAATAATCTATAATAAGATCGCCGCAGGCTATGCATTCTCCCGCCCTGACCGACCTGTTATAGTCAAATTTTTCTCTGTGAGTCTTTTGGTCTATGCTCTCTGCCGGTATAAACCCCATAACCAGCGCATAAATTACCCCCGAATCATAAGTCACCATAGCCACCGCCGTGTTATCATCCGACAGCGACAGATCATTCCCTAAATATACCCGCCGCCCCCTCCAGAAATCATCCCCCAGCTTCGCCCTGCACTGCTGTACCATGTCAATAGCCACATACCCCTCCGTCCCCAAAGATACATACCTTATGTTGCAGTGCTTGCACAAAAAGTTCTCTCGCAGATTTTCATACAACACCGCCAAACTCCGCTTTTCCCACAAGCTTTTTAAAATTTCCTCATTGCCCACAGCCGCAGGGTTAGCCTGCAAAAGCACTCTCTCATCCGTCTCCCAACTGTTTATCAGTTCATCATCAGGCTCATACAACAGGGAAAAAGTATTATCGTTTTCCTCCGTACCGTCAAGAATTCTCTTTGCATAATCCACCCTTGTCAAAAAATCATTGTTGTCATTCGGATATTGTGTGCTGATAATTATTCCCAGCTTGTTCTTAATATTTATCTGCGAGGAAGTCATAGCCTCCACAGGATAGCTATTTAAAGCCCCGTCCTCATCGGCAAGGAATGCATGCGCAAGCTTGCCGTCCATTCTGTCATTGGAGTATGCAAGGGGCGTGTATTCTGTGTCGTTTATCATACAGGTTATCATGTCCCTGGTGATCTTAAAATGCTTAATAAGCAGAGGGGAGGATTTAATTATTTTTCTCACCGCCAGCCGCAGCTCGTTTGACAGCTTGTAATCGGGAGCAACCGAAAAGAACCTCGCAAAGCGGGGTTCTGTCAGCATAAGTATAATAAAAATGACCCCCGAAACGAAGGTCTTGTAGTTCTTTCTCGCTATCTCTAAAATTCCAATATTGTAGAGCCGTCTGCCGTCCTCGGCAAATGTACACAGCAACGCCGTAATAAACAAGCAGGCATAATCCTCCAGTCCCTCATAAACACTGCACCCGAGGTCGGGGTGAACCATAAGCCGCATAATTCCGCTTATCCGCTTGTATTCCTTTTCGGAAACAAATTTCCCGGGAGCCTTCCCGTCTGCGATCTCCAGCCATTTTTCGCACTGCTTTTTAACGTAAATTCCCACATACCCCTCTGTGTCGGCTACACATTTTTGCGCATACTTGTATGCCCTTGTTTCGGTTATCATTTTATCACCTGCCTTGATTTTGGATATAAAAAACCGCCCTGTTATAGGCGGTTGGAATTAGAATATAAAGAATCCCATATGTGTTTAGAACTATAATCACATAGCCTACACTATACCTAATTCCTTTAAAGATTTATCGGTAATCTGCAAAGCTATTCTTTCCCTGTCGGTCATCTCATAGTCCATACTAATTTCACAGCCCTTGAAAGCTTCGTCAATAGCGATATCAGCAATTTTATCGTGCATATGCATATCACGCCATTCATCAGCCGTGAAATTTTTGATTTTATCCTCCGTAAGACCGAGTTCTTTTTTTAAGAATTCTATTTCTTCCGGTAAAAATTTTGTCATTGTGATTCCTCCTCAAGCGTGATAACGGTTATTAATCTTCCGCTATCACTATATACGAGCCTGCATTCAGTGCCAATTTGAACACAGTGACTGTGCGGTTGATTTCCCGGATAGACAATCCGAGCAGTATTGATTGAGTCAGCAACTTGTTTTCCCGTAAAGCCTCTTTCAATCATACGTTCTGCTGCGTGCTTCGACACGTCAGAGATGACAATACCGTTCATATCTTTTGCGCCCTTTACAGAGTCCCTAAAATCTCTGATTTGCTCGTTTGTAACATTAATTTTACCACTTTTCGCACCGTTTGTCAAGTGTTTTCCCGAAGAATTATTATCGGAATTTCCGCTCGGTCTGCTCCCATGCAACAAGCCGTTGTCAAGCTTAATATAATTACGACCGTTTCCTCTTTGCTCCTCACTATGCGGCAGAACTCCGGGCATTTTCGCACGTAGTCTGTACTCATTCAAAACGATTCTGTTATATCTTCCGATATACTCCGAAAGCCCCGAAACATTTCCGACAATATTCTCGGACCTCATCTCCATAAGCTCTTCATTACCCGCCCTCATTTCAATAGAAGTCCCCGCATAACATGGCGAAAACCTGTCGTCAATAATACTTACCTCGTAAATATCCAGCGCCTTTACTCTCCGTCTGGGCAAATTCCCCGCACGCCGTTCAATATCCGTGTTCCTCGCCTTAAACCCAAAGCTCCACCCACGAAGTAACCCCCTCCGAGCCTTTTCAATAACCTCGCTGTCTGTTATCTCCGCAGCCGCACGCAGCCCGATATTGTCCTCATAAAGCGTTAAATTCCCCTCAGACAGCGACCCTATCCTGCGCCCCTTATCATGATTTACCAGCATTGCCACATCGGGCGCAGCCCTGAGTGCCTCCCCGAAAGCCCCCGCCGCTATCTGCTCCACGCATTTTCCGCATTCGGGACAAACTACCGCCCTGCTGTCCCGCTCCACAGCATTCACATACCCCTCTATATGTAAGCTCCCGTCCGCCCTTATTTCAAAATCCATAATTACCTCCTACCCAAAAATATCGGAATTTTTGTGCATACAGTCATAACATTCGTTTAAATATTCCCGCCCCTTGCCGTCCATACGGGATAAAATGCTTATCTTCACACTGTCCGCCAGAAGCATTTTAAAATCCAGTATATCAAGCTCCTTTATCTCCGCAAAATTAAGCCCCGAATGCTCATGAACAAGCCGTTCCGCAGACGTAACAACAGGCAGCTTTAACTTTTCTTTTTCCTCCGAAAAATCCACCCTTTCGGGGACTTCAAAAATGTCCTTGTTCCTCTCGCAGTATTCGTCAATGGCATTTTTGTAAGCCGTAAGAAAAACAAAGGCAGTCGAAAAGGTTATATCCTCGAATTTCAGCTCCGGCAGTATCTCTCGCATGATCTCATGCACACGTGCAGCCCCGCCGCCCTTTAAAAAAATTTCTATCCTGTCATAAGTGATCTTCCTGCATACCCCCGCCCGCACCTCCCCGAAGGGAGGGCAGGAAAGAGTAAAAACAGGTTTTTCAAAAGGAGATAACCCACTCATCACATATCACCCAAAGACTTCTGTGTGCCGCTCTGATCGCTCTGCACATTGACCTGCCCGCTTTCATTCCCCGCAAGCTTGTCCCACTTTATCCCGGGAGGGCAGTCAATAAGCATAGCAAAATGGCCGTCGGAATTGTAAGGCTCAACAGCATAATTTACCGTAAACGGTGTAACACTGTCCTGCTTCCATACAGCGTCAAAGCCGCTGGTGTTCTTGCCTATAGCAATTACTACCGTGTCCCCGTGCTTGTTGTCGTCATGCTTGAATATCAGCACCTTTTCCGTCTCATCAATGTCGCCGACTCCGCCCACCGTGGTGATACCGTAGCCGTCCACCTCGGAATACTTTGCCGTGGGGTACTGCTCCGCTATCGTCTTGCCGTTGGCGTTAAACAGGGATATAGTTACCGTGGCGGTCTCATCCGTGATAACATCTATCTTCATCTCGCCCAGATCGGACTTGTCCGAAAGTGTCTCGGTCTTTACCGAAAACTGGTAGCCGTTTTTAAGATAGCCTATCTGATAATTCTCGTTAAGCCTCTTGGCTATAAACTCCACCAACTTGTCTTTTTCGTCCGCCGTAATGTTTTTCGGGTCGGCAGGCGCAGGAAATGTCTCACTGTCATAGTCGTCCGTGTAAAATCTCCCCGAACCGTAATAGGTCTTTTGTGTGATCTTATCATCTTTAGCCATAAAAATCGTTCCTTTCATAAATGTTTTTCGCCCGATAAGAGTTACCGGGCGGCGTAATAAAAAAATTATGCTTTTTAAAATAGCGAATGGCTGCGGACTCAGTCCGCCTCCATTTCTTCATCAATATCAAAATGATATTGCGTATAAAATAAATCGTTTCCGCTGTCATATCCCATATTGCAGG
>CAZGAZ010000088.1:0-13412 GCA_964523835.1 uncultured Ruminococcus sp. | reverse complement strand
ACCGTTTCCACCGACTTTGACACAGGCGACAGACTGTATTTCGACCCCCTTACCATAGAGGACGTGGAGGCGATAATCGAGACCGAGCAGCCCTACGGCGTGGTTGTTCAGTTCGGCGGACAGACTGCCATAAAGCTCACAAAGCACCTGGCAGCCCTTGGAGTGAACATTCTCGGCACTTCCGCCGACAGTATCGACGCCGCCGAGGACAGGGAGCGGTTTGACGAGCTGCTGAATAAATGCGGCATTCCCCGTCCCGCAGGGCACACGGTAATGAACACCGAGGAGGCGCTCACAGCCGCAAGAGACCTGGGTTATCCCGTGCTTATGCGCCCCTCCTATGTGCTGGGCGGACAGAATATGATAATCGCCCATTCCGACAAGGATATCGAGGAATATATGGAAATTATCACAGGGGGCGGTTCTCTCGAAAACCCCGTGCTCATCGACAAGTATATGATGGGCAAGGAGGTCGAGGTGGACGCTATCTGCGACGGGGAGGATTTCCTTATCCCCGGTATTATGGAGCATATCGAGCGTGCGGGCGTGCATTCGGGGGATTCCATTTCCGTATACCCTGCGCTTACTCTTACAAAGAAGATACGTGAAACAATTATCGACTATACGGGTAGGCTGTCCATGGAGCTTAAAGTCAAGGGACTTGTTAACATTCAGTATGTGGTCTACAACAACGAGGTCTATGTTATCGAGGTAAACCCCCGTTCATCCAGAACCGTGCCCTATATTTCCAAGGTAACGGGCGTTCCCATGGTGGATATTGCCACTAAGATAATGATGGGTCATTCCCTTAAAGAGCAGGGGTATAACGGCGGACTTTACAAGGAAGCGGACTATATCGCCGTTAAAGTTCCCGTGTTCAGCTTTGAGAAGCTCCATGACGTGGACACCGCATTGGGGCCCGAGATGAAATCCACAGGCGAGACCCTGGGCATTGCAAGAACCTTTGAGGATGCACTTTTCAAGGGACTTGTGGCAGCGGGCTACAATATGAAAAAGGACGGCGGCGTGCTGATAACCGTCCGTGACACCGACAAACAGGAGATCATCTATGCTGCCGAGAAATTCGAGCGGCTTGGCTTTGACATTTACGCTACCTGCGGCACAGCCTCCACCCTCAACAAGAATATGGTTGCTGCAAACGCCGTAAGAAAGGCCTCCGAAGAAAAGCCCAACGTTATGACCCTGCTGGACAGCGGCAAGATAAACTATGTTATCTCCACATCCGCAAAGGGCAGGATCCCCGCTTACGACAGCGTAAAGATACGCCGCAAGACGGTTGAGCGTTCTATCTGCTGCCTTACCGCCATTGACACCGCCAATGCCGTAGCGGACATTCTTGCCATGGGCAAGGACATTGACGAAATGGAAATGATAGACATTACAAAGATTTAATAATTCCTGACAGTGTGATTTTATTTGTTAATAGCTTTTAATTAACCGGGCAAGAGGCAGGAAAATTTTATACTTCTTGCTTCTTGCCTCTTAAACATCCTGCTTCTGAGAGGGGGCGTGCGATAATATGGATGAAATTATTGAGGACGAGGTCCGTGAGCGGGTCTGCGAGGAAAACCGTCAGCGGATGATGAGGGTCAGAAAAAATTTTACGGTAACACGGGTATACAATTTTTATTTTGGGCTGATTACGGTGCTTTCAAGCTGGATAGCCCTGTTCATCTGGCTGCTGCAGACGGGTACGGAGCTGCAAAAGACCATCAACTGGGCGAAGGCGCTGGGTGATGAGTATGAGATCGTTGTTGCTTTGCCCTGGTATGCCGTCACTGCCTTTCTTGTGCCGCCTATAGTGCTGCTTACTTTTATAACGGAGCATGCGCCGAAACGGCGGTGCAATCAGATAGCGTTTGTGCTGCATATGATTATTGCCGTTTTTGCTGCGGCGAATATGGCGCTCAGGTTTGAGCCTATGCAGTTTACCGATATGATGCTTCTGATAATATACGGGGGTTTGGGAATGTGGACCCAGGATTTTGCCCTGCGTTCCTATAAGGAGCTGGACTATCTTGTGACCCAGGAGGGCTATCCCGATTTTAACTTTAATCTGGAAAAGGGGCGGTATTCCCGCTATGTGAAGTATCGGAACAGCTGGCTTAAAAGGCAGAAGAAGCAGGATTATTTCTCTTCCTCCGAGCAGCCTGTGAAGAATCCCGTAACGGTACGGACAGAGAGCGAGACCCAAATGGAGGGTATAGCCGTAAACGAGTCCGACAAATCCGAATGGTTCAACCAAAAGGAAACTGCGGCTGTCAGCCCCCCTCCCGTTGTCTTCGACCCTGTTCCGAAGCCCGAGATAGCGGACGGCGAGCCTATGGGTGAAATGGGAGAACTGCAAACCGACGGCGAGGGTATCATTCCCGACGAGCTTGTGGACGACCCCAGGCGCAGACCCTTGTAGATTTGCAGAAAGGAAACATATGGATTATAAAATACAGGACAACATTTTAAGCGCCGACGATTTTCTGCGGCTTTTTGCCGCCGTGGGCTGGGGGGAGCTTCCCCGTGACATGGCGGAAACAGCCGTAAAAAACAGCTATGCCGTATTTTCCGTTGTATCCGGAGAAGAAACAATAGCTATGGCAAGGCTTCTGGGGGACGGTGCAATGGCATTTTTCCTCAAAGACCTTGCCGTTTCCCCTGAGTATCAGGGGCAGGGCATAGGCAGAGCGCTCATGACCCATATTGAGGAATATATAGCAGCGCACCTGAAGCCCGGCTGGAAAGGTTATTTCCAGCTGGTAAGCGCCAAAGGCAAGGAGGGCTTTTATTCCTCTCTCGGCTATGCTTCCCACCCCAACGATCACAGCGGAGCGGCCATGAGCAAGTGGATATGCAATTGACTTAAAGCAAAAAGGAGCGAATTTATGAAATACTGTCAGGGGCTTTACCCCATTATCCGCAAGGAAAATCCCGCAGCAGAGGTTTTCGATCTTGTTATTCTCTGCCCGGAAATTGCCGCAATTGCAAAATGCGGACAGTTCGTTAATATAAAAATAGACGGCTTTACCCTCCGCCGCCCCATATCCATTTGTGAAATTGACCGCCAAAAGGGCACTCTGCGGATAATTTTTCAGGTAAGAGGCAAGGGCACAAAGGCAATGTCCCTTTTTAATCCGGGCGAACTTATTGATATGGTAGCCCCCCTCGGCGGCAGGGGATTTACCTTGCGGGAGGGCGCAAAAGCAATTATAATAGGCGGCGGCATAGGCAATCCCCCTATGCTGGAGCTTGCGAAATTTTACGGCGAGAACACAATTGTTATAAGCGGTTTCAGAAATGCAGCGGCAGTGATATTGCAGGAGGATTTCAAGGGGACGGGCGCAAAAACCTTCCTTTGCACCGACGACGGCACGGCAGGGGAAAAGGGCTTTGTTACCGACATTCTCACACGTGAGCTGCAAACTCACACCCCCGATATCATCTGCGCCTGCGGTCCTATGCCAATGTTATCGTGCATTGCAGCCATTGCCAAAGAAAAGGGCATAAAGTGCGAGGTTTCACTGGAGGAACGTATGGGCTGCGGCGTTGGCGGCTGCCTTGTCTGCGCCTGCCGCACCGTAAAGGACGGAGAGGAAATTTTCGCCCATGTCTGCAAGGACGGCCCCGTATTCGACAGCAAGGAGGTATTTTCCAATGAATGAAAATAAGCTTGAAACGGTTTTCTGCGGCATAAAATTCAAAAATCCCATAATCCCCGCCTCGGGCACATTCGGCTACGGGCGTGAATATGAAGAATTTTACCAATTGTCTGCACTGGGCGGCATTTCCGTCAAGGGCACTACAGGCAAACGCCGTAACGGCAATCTTCCTCCGAGAATTGCCGAAACTCCCTCCGGAATGCTCAACAGCGTGGGACTGCAAAACCCCGGTATCGACAGCTTTATCGAAAAAGAGCTGCCCTATCTTAAAACCAAAAACACCGTTATTATCGCCAATATAGCAGGCTCTACAGCCGAGGAATACGAGGAGATAGCAAAAAAGCTTGACAGCACCGACGTCGATATGCTCGAGGTGAATATCTCCTGCCCCAACGTAAAGGCAGGGGGAGCGGCATTCGGGGTCAGCTGCGAGGGCGCAGGAACAATTACAAAAATAGTCCGCAGGGCGACCAAAAAGCCCGTTATGATGAAGCTTTCCCCCAACGTCACCGACATTGCCTCAATAGCCAAAGCCTGCGAAGCAGAGGGGGCGGACGCCGTTTCCCTTATAAATACCCTTCTGGGAATGCGTATCGACATCAACACCCGCCGCCCCATTCTGCACAATAACGTGGGCGGACTGTCGGGGCCTGCGGTTTTCCCCGTGGCGGTGCGAATGGTCTGGCAGGCGGCAAACGCCGTAAATATTCCCGTCTGCGGTATGGGAGGCGTTTCCACATGGGAGGACGCTGTCGAGATGATGATGGCAGGGGCTTCTCTTATACAGGTAGGCGCAGCCCTGTTCACCGACCCCATGACCCCGCTCAAAATAATTGACGGTCTGGAGGATTTTTGCCGCCGCCAAAACACTGATATAAAAAATATCGTGAGGAGTGTTAAGCCTTGGTAAAAATGCGAACCGAACAGGAAATGTACGAGCTTATCATAGGCACAGCCAAAGCAGATGACCGTATCCGAGCCGTTTACATGAACGGCTCACGCACCAACCCAAACGTCCCCCGTGACATTTTTCAGGATTACGACATTTGCTATGTGGTCACCGAAACAAGACCCTTTTACGAAAACAAAAACTGGATAGATATTTTCGGGGAGCGGCTTTATATGCAGTGCCCCGACGAGGTGGACAAGTCCGTTGGAATGGACGTGAACTTCGATAAAAGCTACGTATGGCTTATCCAGTTTGCCGACGGCAACCGCCTTGACCTCCATGTGGAGCCGATAGAATTCTGCAATGTCACCTGTGACAAGCTCTGCAAGATACTCCTTGACAAGGACGGAATCCTGCCCCCTGTCCCCGAATCCACCGACATAGATTATCACATAAAAAAGCCCGGCGCTGCCCATTTCCACGCTGCCTGCAACGAGTTCTGGTGGTGCATGAGCAATGTGGCAAAGGGGCTTTGGCGTGATGAAATACCCTATGTCCTTGATATGCTAAGCGAGTGTGTACGTCCCCAGCTTATCAAAATTTTATCCTGGAAAATAGGCTTTGACACGGATTTTTCCGTCAGCGTGGGCAAATCCGCAAAATATATGTACAAGTGGCTTGAACCCTCTGTGTGGCAGCGCTTTCTTGAGACCTACGGCGGCATAACGGCGGAGGATATCTGGAGATCGGTATTTGTAATGTGCGATCTCTTTGATGAATTTGCCCCCCTTATTGCCGAAAAAATATGCTGCGAATATAACACCGAGGAAGCCGCAAACAGCCGCCTGTGGCTTGAGACCGTAAAACGCCAGCCGAAAAATGCCAAGGAAATAATCTTTCAGACCGAATAAAACAAAGCGAAAGAACGAGGAAAAAAACATGCTCAGAATATATCTTATCCGCCACGCCGAGGCAATGGGAAACGTGCTGGAATTTTTCCAGGGACGCACCGACGAAAAGCTCAGCGAAAAGGGCGAAAAACAGCTTGCCTGCCTTGCCGAGCGTTTTCGTGACATAAAGATCGAGCGGCTCTATTCCAGCCCCTTGAAGCGCACCCTCGCCACAGCC
Organism: uncultured Ruminococcus sp.; assembly: GCA_964523835.1. Classification (GTDB taxonomy): domain Bacteria; phylum Bacillota; class Clostridia; order Oscillospirales; family Ruminococcaceae; genus Huintestinicola. The sequence continues at coordinate 7,724 of CAZGAZ010000088.1, read as the reverse complement.
GATGCAGTGAACAAATACCATTCTCTCCCCATTATACAGGAGGAGGGACTTATCGAAATAAACGGCGGCGTCTGGGAGGGCAAGCCGTGGGCGGAGCTTCCCGAGCGATACCCTGTCCAATACGACCTCTGGAAAAATCACATGGAGGATTTTTATATCGAGGGCGGCGAGAAAATGACCGAGGTTTTCGCCCGCATGAAGCAGACTATGGATAAAATAGCCCGTGAAAATGCGGGACGTACCGTAGCCGTAGTTTCCCACGGCTGTTCACTTCGCAACTACCTCTGCCACTGTATGGGCAGACCCATATCAGCCCTTAAAGACGTGGGCTGGTCGGATAACACAGCCGTTTCACTTATCGAGTACGACGATAATTTTACCCCCAAAATAATTTTCAAAAACAGCAATGAACATCTCCCCCCCGAGCTTTCCACCCTCTCGGGCTCAAAATGGAGCAAAACAGATGACGTTGTCTACGGGAATTTTGGGAAAATAACGGTAAGAAATCTGCGGCAGACCGACCCGGAAATTTTCGCCCGTGAGGAGGTTTTGCAGGGCTGGGAAGACGCCACCCCCGAAAAGCTTCAAAACCGCATTGCGGATAATGTTTCGGGAAAAGCCATTGCCCTCGCAGCGGATTATGAGGGCGAGCCCGCAGGCTACGTAAGCCTCTATCCCTATTGTATGTGGGGGGCTTTCGGGGGCAAAGGGTACTCCGAGATAGTCGACCTTGCGGTACTGGAAAAATTCCGAGGCAGGGGAGTGGCAAGCGCACTTATGGAGACTGCTGAAAAGATAGCCGCCGAATATTCCGATACCGTCTATCTCGCAGTTGGGCTTCACCAAGGCTACGGCGCCGCCCAAAGACTGTACATAAAAAGGGGATATATCTTCGACGGCACAGGCGTGTGGTACAACGACAAGCCCTGCATTCCCTATGAGACCTATCCGAATGACGACGAGCTTAATCTGTTCCTGTCAAAAAAACTGAAATAAGGGAGAAAAAGCCTGAAAGCTTACGGTGCACCCCTAAGCTTCAGCGTATTTTGATATATAAGATCAAGTAAAGGAGCTCAGAAAAATGAGGATAATGTCCGTGGATTTCGGCGACAGCCGAACTGGGATAGCTTTTTGCGACAAGGGTGAAATGCTTGCCTCTCCCTTTACGGTGATACATGAAAAGAATTTTAACAAATGTGCCCAAAAAGCCGCAGAGCTTGCAAAATCGGAAAAAGCGGAGCTTATAGTTGTGGGCTACCCCAAAAATATGAACAATACCATAGGCGAGCGAGCCGAAAAATGCGAGCGTTTCGGCGGGCTGCTGAAAGAACTTGCAGGCCTCCCCGTGGTTATGTGGGACGAGCGCAGAACCACCGTCTCCGCCGAATATTACCTTAACGAAACCAACGTAAGAGGTAAGAAACGTAAAAACGTCGTGGACGCCGTTGCAGCGGTCATAATCCTTGAAAGCTATATGGCATACAGAAAAAACCAACAAAGCAGTGAATAAAAACAGGCGGAAACCGCTCATATAACGGTTTCCGCCTGTTGTTAATTCCCCATACGCCCCCGTTTTTCGTAATATGCCTCGGAAATCTTTTTCTGATAAGCGTCCTCAGCCCTGTTTTTGATTTTCTTAGCCGCCGCACCCAAAGCCTTTACCAGGCAAAAAAGCCCGTAAACCGTGGAAATAAGCGGAATAATCAGCAGATAGACCCCGAACCCCGCCAAAATTTTCGCCTTTATCTCCGCCGCCCTTATCTTGTTTTCATACCAAGGATAAGCAAGGGACGTGTCAACAATGGCGCTTTGGGAAATATTCCCGAAGCCCTTGAAAAGCGCCGCTATCCCGAACCGCCCCGTCTGATCGACTACCGCCGATTTTTTTTCGGGAGCGCTGTTCACCTGGGTCATAACCGTTTTCGGAAAATCCTTTACCACATTCGGAATACATATCTCATAAGACGTCATCAGCGTTCCCGGAACAATGTTGCACAAGGCTTCATAAGGCATATAGATCCTTGGTCTGTCGCCGTAAGCCGCCAGAGCGTCCCCCTCGAAAGGGCAGTCCACCACAGCCGCCACACGGTATTCCCTGCCGCTTATAGTGACCGTCATACCCGCCGTGTCGATCCCGCCGAAAAGCTGCCAGGAGCACTGCTTGTCAATGACCACCGTGTCCGTATTAATGCTTTCGGGGGTGTAGTAGCTGCCCGACAGCAGCTTTTCCGGGTGAAAAATAAAGAAATCATTGTAAGTCCCCCCCGCAGTCACATCGCAGGAGCCTTTAACGCCGCTTACCGTCACATTCGCCTCACCGTAGCCGCAGTCTATCCAAAGCCTGCCCTCTACCGTCCGGTCGGGTTCGCCGTCCGTGCCCTTTATTTTATTTGACACCGAAGCGTCCTTTAATTTTCCCTCAATATCCTGCCTCAGACTATATGCCCCCATAAGGTCAATACCGTTTTCCGGAGCTAAAAACAAGGAGACCTGCCCGTATTTGTACACTCCGCCGTCCCAGGCATTTTTTGCGCTCTCCGAAATATTGTCCCTGCCCAGAATGTAGATATTCAGATAGATTATTCCGAAAACGACCAGCAATACCGCATTTACCGCCCCTATAGCGATCCCGGTCTTTTTGCTTTTTTTCTGCATTGGAACTTTTCAGCCCTTTCCGATTATAAATAATGCCCGCATACAGCAGCTTCCGAAAATATCGAAACAAAACACATTATGTAAACAAGTACAAGCTCAGATCCTAACCTCTTACCTCTAACTTCTGACCTCTGAATTTTAGTCCGCCGGCCTTACCTGTTCACCCGCACTGATAGGTCTCGTGGAAGTGGTGATAACAAATTCACTGCCCATAAGCCCGTTTACAGCCGTGTTGTTGTCGTCCGAGGCAATGACCTCAATGTCATACCGCACAGCGCTGTACCTGTTCCCCAAAGGACTGGGCTTCGACTCCATAACCAGCACGAATTTGCCGTTGGAATCCTCCCTTACCGCCGAATTGGGAATGACCGTGCTGTAGCTCTGCCCCTTGCTGCCCATTGCAAGGGAAATGGTCTGCCCCGTGGTAATATCCTCGCCGCTTACCGTAAATTTCAGCTTTTTCATGGTCTGGGGATTCTGTGTGTCGGGCTGTATGTCCGTCAGCACCGCCGAGAAATCGTTTCCCCAGTACCAGCTGGTAATATCTGCCTTGTCGCCCGTCTTTACCTTTTTTGCCTGCTCGGTCTTAACGGAGAATTCCAGCGTGTACCCCTTGTCGGAAATGTCTATCATAACCGCCACGCTGCCCGCCTCGGGTGTGTCTCCCGCAGTCACCGAAACGCTTGCTATCCTGCCCGCCATCTGTGCCGTAACATCTGTCTCGGCAGGCTCTTTTACAAGCTTGTCATATTTTTCCTGAGCCTTAGCCACCTTTTCCTTCTGCATTTCAATGTCATACCGCTGCTTTTCCAGATCAATGACCGTTACCTCGTTTCTGGATTCCTCATCCGCAACAGCCGCCTCGTAAGCGTCCCGCAGACCGCTTATCTCCGTTTCCTTTTCCTTGATCTTAGTTGTCAGCTGAGCCTCTGTCATATACCCCGCCGCCGCAGCGTCCGCCTTTTCCTCAGCCGCCTTTTCCGCAGCACGCTGCGCCGTCCTCAGGTCCTCGTCAATGCCGTTTATGAGTTCTTTAAGCTCCAGCTTTACCGCCCTTGTCTCATCGCCCAGTGCGTCCTTTGCAGCAGTCAGCGCCTTTTCCTTCTTGTTCATGGTCGCCTCGGTCTTTTTCACTTCATTCTGCAAAGAATAATTTTTGGTGGACTTTGCCGCCAGGTCGGAAAGATCGGTCTTTATATTTTCTATCTCCACCCGCTTTGACGCAATGGCAGCGTCAGCTGCGGACGTATCTGCGTCAGGGTCGCCGGTGTAAAACTGGGAATATAAAATATCCAGCTCCGCCTGAGCCCTTTTCAGCTCCTTCTGCTTTTCCTTTACGGTATCCTCGTAATCCGAGCTTGCAGCAGCGTCCGTGACCGCCTTGTCATACTTTGTCTTTGCGTCGTCATAAGCCTTCTGAGCGCCCGTAACGCTGTCCTTGGCAGTGCGCATACGGCTGTAGTAAGGCTCCTTCAGGTCGATCATATCCTCCGTGTCAACAGCCGCCAATTCGGCATTCAGTTCGGCCTTGTCCGCATTCAGATCGTCCGTCTTTTCCTTTGCCTTTCTTTCATTTTCTGTGGCAACAGTCAACGGGTCCTTTCCCTGTCTGACCTCCTCACGTCTTGCAATAAGCTCATCCAGTTCATCCTCGGCATTCTCGATCTTTTTCAGCTCGCTGCTGTGGGCGTTATCGTTGGAACCCGTCGCAACAGCCTTTCTGTAATCGAACTCCATAGTCGCCAGAGTGTTCTTTGCCTCCGTAAGCGCATTTTCCGCAGAAGTTATCTCCGAATCATCCGCCTCCTCATCCTTGAAGGTAAACAGCAGATCGCCCTTTTCCACTATGTCGTTCACCTTAACATTAACGCTCTCCACCTCACGCTTGCGGCTCACCTTTACCTCATAGCTCTGAGCAGGCTCAACCGTGCCGCTGCCCCTTATCTGTTCGGAAATAGTCCCCTGATTTGTGTAAATGGCGGAAACCTGGGGCAGAGAATAGTTCATCAGCGTGTTTGAAAAAAACGTCAGCACCAGCATAACCGCCAGAAAAACAATGGCGATATTTTTAATTATATCCTTTCTCGGAGTTTTTGCTTCATTGTTCATTTTATATTTCTCCCTTCAAATTAATTAATAATTAATAATTAATAATTAATAATTAATAATGTTGGTTTCGGCTGTGCCGATAAATTTTCTGCTTATTAATTATATAAATTCTTTTTTTTTGAAAATTCGAAGCTGTCGGAAATTGAAAATGTCTGTATCGTCTGTGCCAATATTTTCTGTCAATATCTTGCATTCAAAAATACGTTCCAATGAACAGGGAAATCAAGCTAATCGCTAATCATTATTAATTATTAATTAACCCTTGATACCTCCCGAATAAGCTATCCCCTCCACCAGATATTCCTCGCCGTAAAGGAACATCAGCAGACTTGGCGCCATGTAAACCGTCGCCACCGCAAAAGCAAGTCCCGTGTCCCCCGAATTGATCTTCGACAGGAAAATGGAAAGCGGGTGCATACTCTCATCCGAAAGCATTATCAGCGGCTGCTCCACCATATTCCAGTAATCTATAAATACCAGTATCAGCACCGAGAAAACCGCACTGCGCACCATAGGAAAGCATATCTCAGTGAAGATCCTGAATTCCCCCGCCCCGTCCAGCATAGCCGCCTCGAAATAAGTGGAGGGAATGCGCTTCATAGCCTTAGTCAGCAGAAAAACCGCATACGGAGAAAATATCCCCGGCAGAATTATCGACCACCGTGTGTTCAGGATCCCCAGCTTGTCAGCCACCAGATAATTGGGCACCAGCGTTACCTGATAGGGCATAAGCATAAGCACTATGTACAGGAAAAAAACAATTTCCTTCAGCCTGCCCCTCAGCCTTGCGAACCCATACGAGGCAAATACCGCCACCGCCGTCTGGAATATAACAATAGGCACCGTAAGGATCACCGAATTCCAGAATTTCAGCAGATAATCCGGTGCTTTTATAAACGCTGTTATATACTGCTGCGCAGTGACAATGTCGGGAATGAATTTCAGATTTATCCTTTCTGAAATAAAAGTCCTGCTGTCCGAGCCTGTCCCGAAAACCATGCCGTAATTGGCGTTTATCTCCGTCTGGGACATAAAGGAGTTGGTAATGGTCAGAAGCGTCGGCGTTATAAAAATGAGCGCCGCTGCCGCCGCAAAAATAGTCATTATCACAGTAGTGATCTTCAAAAACAGCCTTCTGCCGCCCCCGGGTCTGCGGGGGGCTTTTTTTGCCGCCGTCATTCTTCCACGTCCCCTCCGAATTTATTTTCAAATATGAACAACCCGCCGATAATTATCACCATAACCACCGCCATAAGCATGGCAGCCGCCGAAAGCTTCTGGTAATCAAGTGATTTAAAGGTGTTGTTCATAAAATGCTGCAAAAGATATAAATCCTCATAAGGATAATCACCCGTCAGAAGATAGACCTCCCTGAACAGCTTGAAGGAATTTATCAGGGAAAGTATCGTCACAAACAGAATAGTAGGGGACAGGTAACGCAGCTTGATATGTACCAGCCTGTAAAAAGCCCCCGCCCCCTCCAGCTCGGCGACCTCCAGCAGGTCCTTCGGGATATTGTTCATCGCCGATAAGAACAGTATCATATTGTATCCCAGATTCTTCCATAAAAACAGCAGCATAACCACAATAAGGCACTTGCCCGACTTCATCCAGTCCACAGGCTGCGCCCCGAACCACGCCGCCAGCCAGTCATTGACCGTCCCGTGATAATGGAACATTACCTGCCATATCAGCACAATAGACGCCACAGGCACCATCATAGGGCAGAGAAAAAGCGTCCTGAATAAGCTCTTGCAGGGAATTTTTGAATCCAGCAGCCCCGCCAGCCCCAGCGAAAGTATCACCGCCATAGGCACAGCCACCGCCGACAGTATCAGCGTGTTCCTTGCCGCCATTTTAAAGGAATAATTTTCCAGCAAAGTGCCGTAATTTTTCAGGAAAACAAAATCACGGCTTATGGGATTGTCCAGAAACGAGTACCAGATAATTATAATAAAAGGTATTATAAAAAATATCATAACGCCGATAAGGCTCGGCAGCATTGTAGCGACCGCAAAGGGCGTGTTTGTGTCGGTAAGCCGTGACGGTTTTCCGCCGCCTTTTTTCAATCCCGCAAGCGTCTTGCCTGCGCCGTGCGCAGTGGTTTTACCCTGCCCCGATATTCCTGCGGTCATTTTTTCGGAAGCCGTTTCACCCGCCGCCGATGTGCCGGCAAAAGTGCTCCCGACATTTTTATCACTTTGGGAAATATTATCATTTTGCGCAATCGAACCGCCATTCGTTTTTATTTTTTCTGAATCCGATTCACCTTCCTCCGATCCCTCGGCAAAAGTGTCATTGATATTTTTATTGTTTTGTAAGATATTATCACTTTGCGCAATTGATCTGTCATTCGGCTTTATATTTTTTGATCTACCCTTTGCCGGACCGATCTTCTTTTTCTTTTCGTTCATTCTTTGACCCTGCTCCTTCCGTAAATTTTGTTCTATTATAATCATACAACATACTTCAAAAAAAATCAATCCCTAAAAGCAAACTGTAATCGAATAGTAACCATTTTGTAATTATATAGAGTTATAATTCTCCCGAAACAGTGGGTTTTCATACAGAATGCACAGTGTAAAATGTTGTCAACTGTAAAAATTATCAACAAAAATACTGTAACGGGATTATATTTTGCTCTGTGTTATTATTGTAACATATCGTTGCTTGTTTGTCAATAGCTTTATGCAATTAAATTTATTTTAATTAAAAATTCTCTCTAATGCACAAATTTTTCCATAAAATTTGTGCATTTTTCTCTGTGCAATAAAATTCGACCTTCAAATACCGCAGAGCTTTTCTCCCCCTCAGACGCCGGGGGATTGGCTTTGAGCCTTCTCAAATGCCGTATAAGCGCCCCCTTCCCCTACTGCACCAAGGAACCGCCGCCCCTTCCCCTACCACACCAAGCAACCGCCGCCCCTTCCCCCACCACACCAAGCAACCGCCGCCGTTTC
>CAZGAZ010000087.1:0-13702 GCA_964523835.1 uncultured Ruminococcus sp. | reverse complement strand
GGAGAGATTTTTATGGAAACAAAGGTAGTAAAGTTCGGCGGAAGCTCTCTTGCCGACGCAGGTCAGCTTAAAAAGGCGGCGGACATCGTGCTTGCCGACCCCGCCCGCAGATTTGTCGTTGCAAGCGCCCCCGGCAAACGCTTTTCGGGGGATATCAAGGTAACGGATATGCTCTACAGCTGCTATGACACGGCGGCAAGGGGCGAAAGCTTCGGGGACGCATTTGCAGCCATTGAAGAGCGTTTTAACGGGATAATAAGAGACCTTGGACTGGATATGTCCCTTGAAAAGGAGTTTGCAAATATTAAAAATGCCTTTGCTCACCGTGCGGGCAGGGACTATGCCGCAAGCCGGGGGGAGTATCTTAATTCAATTATTCTTGCAAAGCTGCTGGATTTCGAGTTTATCGACGCTGCGGCGTATGTGCGGTTTGACGAAAAGGGCGTGTTCGACCTGGACGCTACCCGTGAGCTGCTCGTTCCACGCTTAGATAAGTGCGAAAAGGCGGTCATTCCCGGTTTTTACGGCTCAATGCCCAACGACACTATAAAGACGTTCTCCCGAGGCGGATCGGATATTACGGGGGCAATCGCTGCAAATGCGGCGGATGCTGTTATTTACGAGAATTGGACGGACGTCAGCGGACTACTTATAACCGACCCCAAGGTGGTGGATCACCCGAAGAATATCACAACAATTACCTACAGGGAGCTGCGTGAGCTTGCTTACATGGGTGCGGCTGTATTCCATGAGGACGCTATTTTCCCTGTGCGCAAGGCGGGTATTCCCATTAATATAAGGAACACCAACCGCCCCGAGGACAAGGGCACTCTTATAGTTTCCGACACAGCCGAGACCAGCCCATACACCATAACGGGAATTGCGGGCAAGAAGGGCTTTTCGGTAATCCAGATAGAAAAGGACATGATGAACTCCGAAGTGGGCTTCGGCAAGAATGTTCTGCGTGCGCTGGAGAAAAACAATATGTGCTTTGAGCATATGCCCTCGGGTATCGACACCATGAGCGTTATAGTAAATTCGGACGCTCTTGTGGGCAAGGAAAAGGCGGTGCTGGACGAGATAACCTTCCGCTGTCACCCCGACAAAATGGAGATAGAAAACAATCTCGCTCTCATTGCGGTAGTGGGCAGAAGTATGCGCAAGGCACGAGGCACTGCGGGCAGGCTGTTCAGTGCGCTGGCGCACGCCCGTGTAAATGTGAAGATGATCGACCAAGGGTCTTCCGAGCTTAACATTATCATAGGCGTTGAAGAGGAGGACTTTGAAACGGCTATCAGAGCTATCTATGACATGTTTGTGCTGACAGAGTGCTAGAGGTTAGAGGCTAGGGGGCTAGAGGATTTCGCTTTAGTTTCCTTGGATTTTTGGGGTGATGTTAAGAGGCAAGAAGCAAGAGGCAAGAGGGTTTCATGCTCTCGTTCCTTTGGACTTTGAAGTTGCCCGGCAAGGGGCAGAATGTTTAAATTTGGCGGTTGACTTTAAGTCGGCTGTTTTCGGTGGTGTTTTTAAATGAATAAAAATGATTTGTATACGGCGTATAAGGACAATAACAGTATAGACCCCTCTTTGTATGACAGGTTCGGCGTTAAGCGCGGTCTCAGAAATGCCGACGGTTCGGGCGTTCTGGCGGGGGTCACAAATATATGCAACGTTCACGGATATGTGCTCAACGAGGGTGAAAAATATCCCGACGAGGGGCGGCTGGTGTTCCGTGGCTACAGCATTACCGATCTGGTGGAGAATGCCGTTCGGGAAAACCGCTTCGGATATGAGGAAATAGTGTATCTGCTTCTGGGAGGCGATCTGCCTACGGAGGATCAGCTGACCTCCCTGCGGAATACCCTTGACGAGTACAGGGAGCTTCCTTTCGGATTTTTCGAGGATATGATACTTAAAGCCCCCTCAAAAAATATCATGAACAAAATGGCAAGGTCGGTGCTGGCGCTTTATTCCTATGACGACGACCCCGACAGCTGCTCTCCGGGGCATGAGGTGGACACGGCGATCTCGATAATTGCCAAAATGCCCGAAATAATGGTATCGGCGTATCATGTAAAGCAGAGATATTACGACCGCAAGACTATGTTCATGCACCAGCTTATACCGGGGCTTTCCACGGCGGAGACTATTCTCTCCCTGCTGCGCCCCGACAGGCAGTACACTCCCGAGGAAGCACATTTGCTGGACGTTTGCCTTATGCTTCATGCGGAGCACGGCGGCGGAAACAATTCCACCTTCACCTGCCGTGTGCTCACAAGCTCGGGCACAGACCCCTATTCCGCATATTCTGCGGCCATAGGCTCGCTTAAAGGACCCCGTCACGGCGGCGCTAACCTTAAAGTTACCGAAATGCAGAACTGCGTTAAGGAGAATGTGAAAAACTGGGAGGACGAGGGCGAGGTCGCCGATTTTCTGCGGAAGATACTCCGCAAGGAGGCGGGAGACGGAAGCGGACTTATTTACGGCATGGGTCATGCTGTTTACACTCTTTCCGACCCCAGGGCGGTAATTATCAAGGACAATGCACGGAAAATGGCTGCGGGCAGCGAATTCGAGGCGGAGTTCAGGCTGCTTGAGACCATAGAGCGGCTGACCCCCGGACTTTTCAAAGAAGTGAGAAATAACGACAAGCAGATGTGCGCCAATGTGGATATGTACTCGGGCTTTGTTTACAAAATGCTGGGGATACCTCAGGAGCTGTTCACTCCCTTGTTTGCGGTTTCCCGAATGGCGGGCTGGTGCGCTCACCGTTTCGAGGAAGCTATGACGGGCAAGCGGATAATCCGCCCTGCTTACAAGAATGTGAGCAAGGAAAGGCAGTATGTGCCGTTAGAGGCAAGAGGTTAGAGGCAAGAATAGGCTGCTGCAAATAAGATACAGACTATTATTAACTGAAATCGGAGGATATTTTATGAAAAAATACGGACTTTTAGGCTTCCCCTTAAAGCACACCATGTCGCCGCCCATTCATAAGAGGCTTTTTGAACTGGACGGCGTGAGCGATTTTACCTATGAGCTTATGGAATATGAGGCTCTGGGGGATAATGTTGCAGATCTGCTTGCCCTTGACGGCTTTAACATCACCATTCCCCACAAGGTCAATATTATAGAACATATTGACGAGCTGGCGGATTCGGCCGAGAGGTATCATTCTGTCAACTGCGTTGTGAACAAGGACGGCAGACATATCGGCTATAACACCGACTGCGACGGATTCCTCCGCTCCATTGAGGCTTCGGGGGGGAGTCTGAGCGGAAAGGTGCTTCAGTGCGGCTGCGGCGGCGTCGGACGGATGATCGCCATTGAATGCGTTCGTGCAGGGGCGGACCTTACGATCTCCGTTCCCGAGGGCTTTGAGGACACTGTTGAGCCCGTAAAGGAATATGCTGCGAAAAACGGCTGTAATAATAACATTACTATGGTGCACCCGAATGAAATATCGGGGAAATTCGACACCCTTATAAATGCCTCTCCCGTGGGAATGTTCCCTAAGGTGGACGCCTGCCCCGTTACGGAAGAGACCGTCCGAAACAGCGGCTTTGTGTTTGACGTTATCTATAACCCCGAAAAGACAAGGCTTTTGCAGATCGCCGAAACCTCGGGCATTCCCTGCTGCGGCGGCATGGCTATGCTGGTATGGCAGGCGGCGGCGGCGCATGAGATATGGCTGGGCGCAAGGTATGAAAACGCCAGCATACAAAGCATTATCGCCGATATGCACAAGGCTATGGAGCAGCAGTTTTGAGCCGTAAATTTTTTAAGGGGTCTGCTCTTGCTGCGCCGCTGCCCGCTATGCTCATAACCTGCCGAAGCGCCGAGGGGCGTGACAATGTAATGACTGCCGCATGGACAGGCATAGTCAATACCCGCCCGCCTATGGCTTATGTTTCCGTGCGCCCCGAGCGTTTTTCCTGCGGGATAATACGGGAAAGGGGCGAATTTGTCATTAATCTTACCACCTCGAAAATGGCGTGGGAAACGGACTTTTGCGGTATGAAAAGCGGCAGCAAGACCGACAAGGCAAAAAAATGCAAATTCACTCTCCTGCCTGCCGAGACTGTGGACTGCGCTGTTATCGGGCAGTCCCCCGCTGCACTTGAATGCAGGGTCACAAGAGAAGTCGAGCTTGGCAGCCATATTATGTTTATTGCCGATATTACGGGGGTAACGGTGGACGAGCGGTATATTGACAGCAAGGGAAAGATAAATTTCGGGCAGGCGGGGCTTATGGCATATTCCCATGGCGAATATTTTGCTCTTGGGAGAAAGCTTGGGGATTTCGGTTTTTCGGTAAGGAAGAAGCCGAAAAAATCCCACGAAAATATGAAAAAACAAGGATAATTATTATGCGTATCATAGATTCTCACGCTCATTATGACGACAGCGCCTTTGACGGGGACAGGGACGAGCTGCTGGGCAGCCTTTTCTCTAAAGACTCGCCCATTGACAAGATCATCAATGTGGGCTGTTCGGTGAAAGGGTCGGAAAGCTCAAAAGCGCTGGCGGAAAAATATGAGAGAATATATTTTTCCTCGGGGCTTCACCCGGACGCTGCGGACGAGTGGAGGCAGCTTGATATTATCAGGCAGCTTGCGGAGCATTCAAAGTGCGTTGCTATCGGGGAAATTGGGCTTGATTACCATTACGAGAACCACGACCGCAAATTGCAGAAGCGTGCCTTTGAAGAGCAGCTGAAAATGGCGGATGATTTTTCCATGCCTGTGATAATCCATTCCCGTGACGCCTGGGAGGATACTATGGAGCTCCTCCGCAAATACCGTCCGAAAGGCGTAATGCACTGCTTCAGCGGTTCGGCAGAGATCGCCCGGGAAATAACAGACATGGGAATGTATATCGGATTTACGGGAGCGGTCACCTTTAAAAATGCAAAAAAGGCACGGCGTGCGCTGGAGGTGATCCCGAAAGACCGCCTGCTTTGCGAGACCGACTGCCCTTATATGTCCCCCGAGCCGCTTCGTGGGCGGCGGTGCGACAGCGGAATGCTCCCCGCTACCTTGGGCGTTCTGGCGGAATGCTATGGAGAGAGCCCGGAAAATATGGCAAAGATCACTGCGGAAAATGCCGAGGCGCTGTTCAATATATAAGGAACTTCTGATTATACCGCCGCTCATAGCTGCTTTTAAAATCAATAAAATATTAAAATCGATTTATTCGGCGTTTCCATAATATAATTCTCAAACAACCTACAGACAATCCGACATCTGCAGAACGTTCGGGAATCAGTATAACATCAAAGGAAAGGAAGCTTTATAAATGTCCGAAACAAGCAACACACCGAGATTTCATCTGCCCGAGGCAACAAGCAGCGTAAGCTTGTATATAGCCCTGCCGGATGTTATGAAAAATCATCCGGAATATTTCAGAGGAGAGATAGCTTCTTATTTCGGCTGCTGGCCGCTTATATGGAACGGCGGGCGGAATATGTTCGGTCCGTTATCCTTAGAGAGGGTAAAGGTGCAGCTGGACGCTTACAACAGCAGGGGTATCCCCTACAGGCTCACATTTACCAATCCCTTTATTACCGAGGAGCATCTGGACGACAAGGACTGCAATGCCGTTCTGAACATTGCCGACAACGGTATGAACGAGGTAATAGTTCTTTCCCCCGCACTGGAAAATTATATCAGGCAGACTCACCCGAAAATGAAGATCACTTCCTCCACCTGCAAATGTATCAAGGACATTGAGGGCGTGAAGGAGGAGCTTAAAAAGGACTACAGCCTTGTGGTGCTGGACTATAATTTCAATGATAAAATAGAGGAACTGGAAAAGCTGACCCCCGGGGAGCGTGCAAGGTGCGAGATACTTTCAAATGCAGTCTGCATACCCGCCTGCCCGCGCAGGAGGGAGCATTATGAAAATATCGGAAAGCTTCAGCTGAAGCTTACGGGGAAAAGCCGCTTCGATACCCTTAATGAGGAATGGTTCAGGAAAAACGGCTGCAATGAATGGGAATGCCCCACCCAGCTCATCCGTCTTTACGACAGCGTGGACAGTCCCCTGCGGCTTTCTCCCGAGGATATTTACGGCAAGTACAGCGAAATGGGCTTTGTAAACTTCAAGCTGGAGGGCAGAGGCGAATTTTTTGTGACCCTTTGCGAGCAGGCTGTAAACTACCTTGCCCGCCCCGAATACAGAGACCGTGCACGGCTTGAGGTCATGACCGCAGCAGTCAAAGGTATAGGACTTAATTATTGATAAAAATAAAAAATCCCCACAAGCATAAGCTTTTGGGGATTTTTATGAACGGCTGAAGCTTGGGGTTACTCATATGCCGGATGGGGGTCCGGCAGGGGGGGGGAGGTGAGTGATGGAACTCCAGCCGTCTGATTATATTATACAGCATTTTTTTGAAGTTGTCAAGGGGTTTTGAAAATTTTTTTCGCTGCCGCAAAAAATATCGGAAAAATTTCAAAAGCTATTGACAAAATATGATCGCCGTGATATAATGTATATAATGTATATATACAATTTTAGAGGTACACAATGGATATAATAATAAGCAATTCATCCGGGGAGCCGATCTACGAGCAGATATGCAGCCAGATAAAGGGGCATATTTTAAGCGGGCGATTGGCCGAGGGGGACGCTCTGCCCTCTATGCGTGTGCTGGCGGGGCAGCTGCGGATAAGCGTTATCACCACAAAGCGGGCTTATGAGGAGCTGGAGCGGCAGGGATTCATTGAATCCTACACGGGCAAGGGCAGCTTTGTAAAGGCACAGAATCCCGGGTTTATGCGGGAAGAAATGCTGCGGCAGATAGAAGAGCTGCTGGGCAGTGCGTGCGCAAAGGCGGGGCAGTGCGGCGTTACCTTGGATGAGCTTTGCGAAATGCTCAGGCTTATCTATGAAGAGAATGATCTGTAAAGATCCACTTGAAAGGAATGATAATTATGATAGGCTACAAGAATGCTATAGAAATAGAGGGGCTTACCAAAAAATTTGACGGCTTTACTTTGGATAACATCAGCTTTAACGTCCCACGAGGAAGCATTATGGGCTTTATCGGGCAGAACGGCGCAGGGAAAACCACCACTATAAAGGCGATACTCAACATAATCAAAGCAGATAAGGGCAGCATAAAAATTCTGGGCGAGGATCACATAAAGGACGAGATCGACATAAAGGAGCGTATCTCTGCGGTATTTGACGAGCTGCCCTTTCATGATGATTTCACGGCGAAAAATCTCGATATTATTTTAGGGCACATTTACGAAAACTGGGACAAGACCGAATATGCCTCCCTGCTTGACCGCTTTGCTCTGCCGAGAAACAAGAAAATAGGCAAATTCTCCAAGGGCATGAAAATGAAGCTGCAAATTGCCTGCGCCCTTTCCCACAAGGCGGAGCTGCTTATAATGGACGAGCCAACCACAGGGCTTGACCCGGTGGTGAGGAATGAGATACTTGACATTTTCCGTGAATACATTCAGGACGAAAACCACAGCATTTTAATGTCCTCCCATATTACGGGAGACCTTGAAAAGATATCCGACAGCGTGACTTTTATCGACAGGGGCAGGCTGCTGATAAGCGGCTACAAGGACGATATTCTTGAAAGCCACGGGATAATAAAATGCGGAAAAGAGGATTACAAAAAAATATCCTCCGAGGATATAATAAGCGCACGCCTCAGCGATTTCGGGGCGGAGGTAATGGTCTCGGATAAGGCGGAATGCAAAGACAAATACCCGAAGCTTGTTATGGATAATGCCACACTTGAAGAGATCATGCTCTTTTATGTGAATGAAGAAAAGAAAGAGTGGAAATAAGCTTCTCACCTCTTACCTCTAACATCTAACCTCTGAAAAGGAGCACACTCATTATGAATAAA
This sequence comes from uncultured Ruminococcus sp., assembly GCA_964523835.1. GTDB lineage: Bacteria > Bacillota > Clostridia > Oscillospirales > Ruminococcaceae > Huintestinicola. Next base: position 5,826 of record CAZGAZ010000087.1, on the reverse strand, counting down.
CTTAAAGGTCTGGTTTTAAAGGACTTGTATCTGCGGCGTAAAAACCTTATTCTGGGCGGTCTGCTGTTTCTTATAGTTTTTATACTGTGTTCCTCAGTTTGCCTTAGCTGTGATTACGGAAATTTGGCACGGGTGGAAAACTACGACCGGGGTAATCTTACCATGATGGTCTATACCGTCACCGCATTTGCTCTTATGTGTTTTGTAAGCAATGGCAGCAGCACGGGAGACAATAAATGCCGCTGGCAGCTTTTCGAGTACACCCTTCCCCTGTCTCCCGAAAAGATAGCAGCCCTGCGAATGGGGCTGATATTATCCGCAAATATCTTTTCCTATATCCTTTCCCTTGCCGCCTCCGCCATTGTATGCGCCTGCGGCAGGCTTAAGTTTACAAGGGATATGTTCGAAAATATCACCCTTGCCGCTCTTGTTATGTTCATCTTTACCGTTATTCTAAGCGCACTGATGATAAAATACAAAGACCCTCAGAAAGCCTCCGGTCACCTTATGACAGTGTTCGTAATAATATATATCCCCATAATGGCAATAGTTATGAACCGTGTAAACGAAATAGGCAAGTCGCACCCCGATCTGTCCGATGAACAGCAGGAGGAACTTATGAAGGAAATGTTCCTTGACCCGCTGATGAATATAAGAAGCGCGCTCTTCCCCTTTACAGTGCTTATTTATGCCGCTGTCATTTTTGGCGGCTATATGCTGTTTGCAAAGCTTATAAAAAGGAGGGAAAACTAATGTGGGGACTTATTTATAAAGAGCTTGTACAGGGGCGAAAAAACATAATATCCATAATTCTCAGCGAGGGTGCAATGTCCCTGCTGATGCTCATGCCGATCCTTTTGGGAGAGGATTCCGACCTTGTTTCGGAAATAATCCCGCTTTTAGGCATTTTTGTCTACATCTTAATGTTTCTGATAATCTCCATGCTCTGCGTCGGCTTTTTTGAAATGGACGAAAACAAGCGTTGGGCGTATTTCGTAGCATCCACCCCCGCCACTGCGGCAGGACAGGTGCGCACGAAATATCTCTGCACATTTGTCATGTACACTCTGCTGCTGGGCTGGAGCTTTGTCCTGTCGAAAATAGTTGCTGCAAAGGGCTTTCAGATAAGCTTTGTCGTACCCCTGGGGCTTTACTTTGTAATGCTTTTTGTCCATGCGGTCGAGTTTCCCTTTATAGTGCGGTTCGGCAGCAAGGTGGGCAGCATGGTAAAAACCGCAATCGGACTTCTGGCAATGCTCATAGGCATAGAATATGCCCTCTTCGGCGACATCAGCGCATTTGAAAATACGGACGAAATTTTCGACCTGTTGTCCAGACTCGGCAAGGCAGGAGTAATAAGCGGAGTCACTTCAATGCTGGTCATGGCATTCCCTTTTGTGGCATTGTCAATGTATCTTTTCTCCTGTGAAATTTCCGCAAGGCTTTATTTAAAGGGCGCAGAGGATTACTGATAAAAAACGGAGGCAGGGTCATTATGATCCTGCCTCTTAAAAATCACATCACTTTATTTCGGGTCCGTTGTACTCGTCATCATCATGCTTTTTCTCAAGGTCGACTTTGCCTACGCTGTCCATGCTTATTTCATCCATAGACCCGGGCTGTGCAGTAAAGGATGTGTTCGGGTCATATCCTTGGTTCGGGTTGTACCCTTGGTTCGGATTGTATCCCTGGTTCGGGTTGTACCCTTGGTTCGGGTTGTACCCTTGGTTTGGGTTATACCCTTGGTTCGGGTTGTACCCTTGGTTCGGGTTGTACCCTTGGTTCGGGTTGTATCCCTGATTCGGGTTATACCCTTGGTTCGGGTTATACCCTTGGTTCGGGTTATATCCCTGATTCGGGTTATATCCTTGGTTCGGGTTATATCCTTGATTCGGGTTATATCCTTGATTCGGGTTGTACCCTTGGTTCGGGTTATACCCTTGGTTCGGGTTATATCCCTGATTCTGATTAAACCCTTGGGGATAGGGCTGCTGACCACCCGATCCTCCGCCCATAAAGCCGTTTGAATTGCCGTCAAAGCCCGTCAGCTCATAGTACGAAGCAGTTCCCGCAGAAAGAGCCTTTTCTCTCATGCAGCAGTAGAATTCGCAGAAGGTTGCATTGATGTAAGGCTGTATGAAGATCATGCCTATTACGGTGAAGCTGCCCAGTATAGTCCATCCGATAAAGGAAAGCCCCAGCACAAAGCAATTCATCTTTTCCCCGTCCATGGTGCGGCGGCTTATTTCAAAGGCACGCTCCAGAGGGATATCGGGATTTTCCGCCACAATGTAGGGCACAAGAAAATACTCATAGGTCTTGATGATCCCCGGAATGACAAACAGCAGCGACCAGAGAAATATCTTCAGATTCATCATGAACATTGCCTTGACAATGGCAAGAAATTTTCCGCTGCCAAAGGCGTAGAACAGATTGTTAAGACTGACGTTTCCGTACCTTGCCTCCAGGTAGAATCTGTTATGCCCGACTCTCACAGGCATTCCCACAAAAGCGGAAAATGCCAACGCCACAAGCACTATTACCAGAAATATTCCGGTAACTACAGCCGTAATCGCCGATTCAACACTGCCAAAATCGTCGTCATAGTAATAGTCATCCTCATACATTTCGCTTATCATATCGGAAATGTCGTCGCTGTCATAGCTGTTGCCGGTAGAAATGGAAGCCCCGTTTCCTGAGCCCAGTATTCCCGCAATTATCCCTGCAACGACTGCCATCCAGTAAAAATTTTTAAGCACCGCTTTAGCGTTTTCCTTTAACTGACTGATAGTCCACATGAGTTTCCCTCCATTATCTTATTTTAAAAAGCGCCCGAAAGGCTCTGCTTATTTCTTTATATCATTATACCACGGCCGCATTAAAATTACAAGGCTTTTTTGATTAGAAGAGGATTAAAATTTCCTTAGAATTTTTAATCTGACCTATATTTAGTTGTCGTCGTCCCCGATTCCTATACCAAGCCCGGAGGTGTCAATGGAATCCATATCACGGTATTCTCCCGGATTCATAGGCGGTTCGTTTTGAGCAGCACCGACATTATTTCCCACACTGCCCGTCTGTGCACTGTCGGCCGGATTTACAGTTCCGCTTACGGGATTATAGCCCGGGTTGTTTCCCCGGGCAGGGGCTGTGGGAAATGCGGGGACGTCTGTATTGCCGGCATTGCTTGCATTGCCGATATTGCCAAAGCTGTTTGAACTGCCGCCGAAATCTACCCGACTATCATCCGCCTGCTTTTTGTACCACAAGATCATCGCAGCGCAGCCTATTATGCCCACAGCAATAAGTCCCACACTCATTGCCATGCCCGTATCCGAAGCGTTTTCCACCCTGTAGTTTATAATATAGGGGCAGATCATGGGGGTTATATCCTCACGGGTCATTTCATCGTCTACCTCGTAGAACCAGTCATAGAAATAGTCCAGAAGCTCTCCGTCCAGCTTTGATATCTTGCCTGTAATATGGATCTCCGTCCATACAGCGGGTTCTTCTCCCGTTTCCAGATAATCCCAGTATTCGTCGATCATCTTCTGCGCCTGTTCGGCAAGCGCTGTGTTGCCTATGCACAGAGCGACAAACTGAGGGTTATCGCTGTCATAAGTTGCCTCCAGAGGCATTATGTAATAATGGCTGGAGACTCTCTCGCTGTGCTTTATTCCGAAGGTCTGCCGATACTCCTCCTCATAGGCGAATTCGTCCAGCAGGTCGTAAACCGTTCCCTCCACGAAACGCCCCTCGAAAAAGTCAAGCTCCGTCATTTCGTTAAAGTCGGTAACGCCCTTTGCCATGGCGTTTTTGTCCGATATGGAATCGCCCATAATCGCAATGCCCAGTATTATAAGTATGGCAAATACCCAGAAAAGCCTGTTACCCAAAATCTTTCCTATCATTTTTTTCCTCTCCGTTAATTAGTCTTTCACACCAAAGGTACGCTGAAACTTAGGGGTTTACCGCTAACTTTCAAACTTAAAGACCTCTTTATTTATATTTGTTATAATATTAGCAAAATTTTTCTGCACATTTTTGAATTGCCGTCGGGGGCTTATCCAAATCCAAAACCCCTCGGCACTATTTTCGGGAAACCCCGAAAAGAGGCTTCCCGAAAAACTTCTTTTTTAATTAGTGTATATACTTTTTGTATAATATTTAATAAATATTACTTGACGTAATAACGCCTGCTGTTTTATTTTTAGGCTTAAATTGCTCGTCACCGGTTGCAATAAACAAAATAAAATCGTTTATTTCCTTTTCGCTCCATCCTGCTGCTTTCAACCCGATTATAAGCCGTGCAGTTTCACTCATATTCATATTACCCTATGTATAATTCACACATTATAATACTTATCGTAATTGACCAGCTCATCAAGCAGTTTGGGCACTTTCTCGCCCATATCCTCATCGGAGAACTGGCAGGTACCCACAGCCTTGTGGCCGCCGCCGCCGTATTTTAGCATAAGGCTGCCCACATTGACATTGGAGGTGCGGTTGAGTATCGAATATCCGCAGGCGCATGAGCAGCCCTTGCCGCCCTTGCCGCTTGTTATCCATGCGGAAATGTTCTGCTCGGGATAAAGGCTGTAAATAAGGAAGCGGTTGCCGCTGTAAATGGGGTTAACGCCTCTGAGGTCGGAAATGATAACATCTCTTTCAACTCTTGTATGAGCCTTTACCATTTCGATAAACTTGTCATTCTGCTCCCTGTATACCTCGATGCGCTCTTTAACATCGGGCAGACCCAGAATTTCCTCCGTGGTCATGGTGCGGCAGCAGTCAATGAGCTTTTCCATCAGCTGATAGTTGGAAATGGTAAAGTTTCTCCACCTGCCGAGGCCTGTTCTGGGGTCCATAAGAAAGCCCACCAGTATCCAGCCTTCGGGATGAAGTATCTCCTCACGGGTAAGGTTACCCGAATCCACCTTGTCGACAGCCACCATCATATCGTCATAATGGTCAAATCTTTCCTTGCCGCCGTAATATTCGTAAATAATGCGGGCGCATGAGGGGGTTATACGGCTCTCGCCCTTGTATTTGCCTGCCAGCTGCTGCCTTTCGTGCTCGCTGGAGTGGTGGTCGAACCACAGTCCGCAGCCCTCTACATATGGCACATTTGCCAGGCAGTCATTTTCGTTTACCTCCACCAGACCGTCCTGCAGGTCCTTTGGGTGAGCAAAGGTCCATGAATCTATAATTCCTGCGTCCTTGAGCAATGCTGCACAGGCAAGCCCATCAAAATCCGAACGTGTTACCAGTCGCATAAAATATAACAATCCTTTCAAATAAAAGCTTATGGGCAAGCCTCTGCCCGCATTCCGCAAAAACCGTGCGAAAAACGAGGCCGCAGCTGCCGCCTAAATAATTATATCACATATTTACATAAATTTCAAGTATTATTTTAATAATTTACGGATTGCACATAGAAAATTTTGTTCATTTTTTGATAAAAATGCCCAACAAGAGGCAAGAGGATAAGAGGCAGGAAACAAGAAGATTTTTTGCTGTCCGACTTTGTGGGAACGGAAATTTTTACTTTTTTCCCTTTTTATTGAATTTTTCTTTGATTTTCTGCAAGGGGCTTTTTTTCGTTTCAAATTCCGCAAAGGTCTCTTTCAGTTCCTTCTGCATTTTCCTGACGTCCTTTTCAAATTCTGCGATACGCTCTTTTTCGTGAGTATTCATATGTACGCCCTCCCAAGCTTTTTTATATTATACACCTTATTGCGGCCGGTTGTCAAGACATTGCTCAGATGCCGCCAGACCATAAGCATGAAAATTTCACCATACCGTAAACGTAAGAAATTGTAACCG
>CAZGAZ010000086.1:0-13759 GCA_964523835.1 uncultured Ruminococcus sp. | reverse complement strand
GCTCCTCGTCGTTGGTGAGGATAAGTCCGCCTCGGGGGCCTCTCGGGGTCTTGTGAGTGGTGGTGGTGGTAATGTCCGCATAAGGCACGGGAGAGGGGTGTACCCCCGCCGCAACAAGACCCGCAATATGCGCCATATCCACCATAAGCAGCGCACCCACGCCGTGAGCTATTTCGGCAAGTCTCGGGAAATCTATGATCCTCGGATAAGCGGAAGCGCCCGCAACAATAAGCTTAGGTTTGTTTGCCTTAGCCATTTCCTCCACCTTGTTATAGTCAATGGTCTCATCATCGCCCAGACCGTAGGAAACGAAGTTGAAATATTTGCCCGACATATTAACGGGAGAACCGTGGGTGAGATGTCCGCCGTGAGCAAGGCTCATGCCCATAACAGTGTCGCCGGGTTCTAAGAGGGCAAAATAGACTGCCGTGTTGGCCTGTGCACCCGAGTGCGCCTGAACATTTGCATAAGCCGCACCGAAGAGCTTTTTTGCACGCTGGGTGGCAATATTCTCCACCACGTCCACATACTCGCAGCCGCCGTAATAGCGTTTTGCGGGATAGCCCTCGGCGTACTTGTTGGTCAGCACACTGCCCATAGCCGCCATGACCGCAGGGGAGACGATATTCTCGCTGGCGATAAGCTCCAGGTTACGTTTTTGTCTTTTCAGTTCATCGGTCATAGCCGCCATTACCTCGGGATCGGTTTTGCCCACAAAGCCGATGGTGTCCATAATATCATTGTACATTGTAAAACACTCCTTAAAATTAAGATACTCTAAGATAATTATACCACATTTTCCCATTAAAGTAACTGCACAAATCCTACAAACAAAGTAAGCAAAATTTGGTTATATTAAACAACAACAACAAGATCACGCACTCCACTCGGGTTTCCAAAGGGCTCTGCCCTTTGGCGGGTCAAGGGCAGAGCCCTTGCGGGGGACGGGGGGCAATATGTTTTTTCAAAACAGCCCCCTCTGACAGCCGCCATGCGAAATGCACTTCAAGAGCACTCCAAAAACCGCCGCCCGATTTGGTAAAATGAAGAGTTAAAGTAAAGTGAGACAAGGTATCTCACAGCTGCCGAAAAAGTAAAAATCGGGCGGCGGTGCAGTATAGAAACGTGTGACGAACGTCACACGTTTCATACTGCCGCCCGTAAGGGCGAAGTCGCTTACAGGTTCGGACAAAGTAAGGCGATAAACCATGCAACGCCTTATCATACGAGCAAATAGGGGTGACGCCTCGGCTATGCCTCGCCTGTGCGCCCTTACGGGCGGCAGTATGAAACGCACGGCATTCGCCGTGCATTTCTATGCTGCAAGCGCCGCCCGATTTTTACTATTTCGGTTGCTGTTACATTCCTTGTCTCACTTTACTTTAGCTTTTCATTTTCCCAATCGGGCGGCGCTTTTTGGGGTGCTCTTGAAGTGCGTTTTTTTATGGCAGTTGTCAAAGGGGGCGCTGCCCCCCGTCCCCCGCTGGGGCTCCGCCCCCGTCCCCGCCAAAGGCTCCGCCCTTGGAACCCGAGTGAAGTGAGTGCTACCCGAATGCTTTACTGCTTATCCTCCGTTTTTTGCTGTTCACGGTACGGTGCAACACCCTCCTCGATCATATTCAGCATATGAGGCACGATCTCGGGGTCAAGCTGGCTGCCCGCTGCGGCCTTCAGCTCATTCTCTATCACCTCTTTGGAAAGCGGCTTTCTGTAACACCTCTCGCTGGACATTGCGTCATATGTGTCCGCCACGCCGATTATACGTGCCGTCAAGGGAATATCCTCCCCCGCTTTTCCCTCGCAGTACCCGCTGCCGTCATACCGCTCATGATGATACCGTGCCCCGTCGGAAATCCCCGCTAACGCCGTGAAATTCTCCAGTATCTCCGCCCCGGTTTTCGGGTGAGTCTGTATTATCTCCCGTTCCTCGGGCGTCAGCTTCCCGGGCTTGTTAAGTATATGGTCGGGCACGCCTATTTTCCCTATATCATGAAGCAGCGCCACATAATATATATGCTCCTGCTTTTCCTCGCTCATGCCCATTCTCCGTGCCAGCTCCTTGGAGTATTTCGCCACACGGGTGGAATGTCCGCTGGTGTATTCGTCCTTGGCGTCAATTGTGTCCGCAAAGGTACGGAGCGCCTGCTCAACAATGTCCTTGTATTCCCTCTGTTTCCGCCTGGAATCCCGCAGCTTTACCCCGTAAAGCAGCATTGGCGTGTCTGCGGTGATCAGCACGATTAACACTATAACTCCGATCTTGAACCACAGCTTCTCCGTCAGCTTCTTTTCCTTTATCAGTTTAAATCCGCAAACCGTTTCTCTTCCCGAACCGTCATATATCCTCAGTCTGAACTCGTATTCTCCCCCCGGCAGATTCGTGTAGCTCACGCTTCCGCTGCCGTCCGCTGTGTGCTCCCCGCTGTCAAACCCTGTCAGCTCATAGCCGCAGACATATCTTGCCGTGTCATTGAATGTCAGCGCCGCATAATCCACAGTGATCCTGTTCACACTGCTTTTTACCGTAATGCTTTTCGGGTGCTCATATGTAACGCCGTCCACGGTAACGCTGTTGATTATCCCTTTGGGCACACCGCTTTCGGGGCTATCAAAGCCGAATATACACGCTCCGTCCCTTGTTGCAAGATATAATTTCCCGTCCTTCAAGGCGTGTCTTGTGTTTGCGTTAAGAGAGCCTGTAAGCCCGTATTTAAAGCCGTATATCACAGGGTCGCCGTCGCCGCCCTCAAGCAGACTTCCACGGTCTGCGGATAATATTCCGCTGTTCTGCAAAAGCCACAGCCGTCCGTCCCTTTGGTAAAGGTCGAAAATGCTCCCCGCCTCTTTTTTCAGCTCCGTAAATTTGGTGAATTCCCACTTGTTCCGGTCATAGTAATAAAGACTGCTGCCTGCGCTTACGAAATAGCAGTTTTCGCTTTCCTCGTCCGCCAGCATACGCAGCACCACGCCCTCTTCAAGCCCCTCGCCGAAGCCGTGGTTTATTACTGTACCCTCGTTTATTCCGTAAATGCCGCCATGGTCTATGCCTGTGACCCTTGTTATTTCATAAATGCCGCCGCCGTCGCTGCCTGCCAGTATACCGCCGTCCGCTGTCTCCAAAAGGCTCAGTATCGCAGGATATATAAGCCCCGTATAGCTTTCCTTGACAACTCCGCCCGATATTACGCACACACCCGACTGCAAGCCCACAGCCATGCTCCCGTCTGACAATTCCATGAGCACTCTTGCCCTGCTGCCGCTAAGCCCGTTATCCTCGCTGTAGACCGTAATGCTGTCGCTTGTTGGGTCATAGCATATCACGGGGCTGTCCGAATAGGAAGCCGCCCATATCCTGCCCTTGCTGTCGGCGATAACGTCCCTTACCCTTGCGCCTGAGAGGCTGTCTATAAATTCATTTTCCCCCTCCGAAAGTCCGCCTCCCGTGATGATAAGTCCGCTGTCCAGCCCTATGTAGCCTTTGCCGCCCGATATTGCCGCAGCGTTAAGGGCAAGCCCCGATAATTCCCCCGCTTCAAAGGCTTCAAAGCACCCCTCGGTGTAGCGGACAACTCCCAATGTAGTAGAGGCAAGCCACAAAGTCCCCTCATAATCAATGCAGGAGCTGTTTACGCTTGCCGCACCCTCATCCTGACTTATTTCACGAATGATCCCGTTCTCCTTTACCTCGGCAAAGCCGTGCAGCCCCGAAACGGCAACAGTTCCCCCCGCCGTTTCCCGCAGGCTGTTTATTACCGAGACTTTTTCAAAGGTGATTATCTGCGAATTTATGTCTCCTTCGCCAAATCCTTCACCGTTAAAAGTAAGCCTTGCCAGGTGGTTTTCCGAACCGCCCAGCCATATCGAGCCGTCCGAGCAGCCTGTAACGCTGTAGACCGTTTCGCCGCCTGCAAACCATTTATCGGCGCTCAGGGTGCAGACCTCTCCGCCGTTTTTAAGGACCGTGCAGCCTCCCGAGCTGTCGGCGCACCACAGCCTGCCGTAAATGTCCACGCCCAGGGAATAAACCGTTTTCCCCTCAAGGCTCGGAGCGGTGTACACGGTCATAACGCCGTCCTTTATTTCGGCAGCGCCCGAGTTTGAGCAGGCGTAAACGGTGCCGTCCGCACTTTCCGCAAAGCCCCTTACGCACAGAAAGCTGTCCGAGGGCTGCCCCTCGGGCTTTGTGAGGGTGTCGTTCTCCCATATGAACACTCCCGCATCGTTAGTGCCTATCCAGAGCCGCCCCTTGCTGTCCTCGAATAACATACGCACGGAGGATGAGGGGAGGACCCCATTGGAGCTGTAATTTCTGAACTCTCTCCCGTCATAGCGGATAAGTCCGCCGTAGCTGCCTATCCAGATATAGCCGTCGGAGGTTTGCAGAACGTCGTTTGCCTCTCCCGTTGGCAGACCGTTTCTCTCATTGAAAAGCGTTTCCACCAAGGGGTACTCTGCCGCCTCCACGGTTGATAACGCAGGGGCGGCAGCCCCAAAAATCACGCATATTGCGGTAAATATCCCCGAAAGGATAAGCGCCGTTTTTTTCATTGTATATCACCCCAACATAATTAAATTAATAATTAATAATGATCGTGTTCGGTCAGTTTACTGTGCATAATGCATAATTTTAATTTGCCGATGTTTCCCAAATGAAAAATTTGAATTTCCGGTTATATTCAAAGCTGTCCGAAATTATGTTTTTAATCACTCGGTAATGCAGTATATTAATTTCAGTCTTTCAATAAAAATGTACAGAGCAAATCATTATTAATTATTAATTATTAATTTGCCCTTCCCGCCCCTTTTCGCCTTGTAAAGAGCGGCGTCCGCCTCGCTGTAAAGCTCCTGAAATGAGGGGATATCATGGGCGTTATCGCCCTCGGGATTTTCGCCTGCACCGTCTCCGGCGGGGCTGTATATTTTCGCCCCGAAGGAAAGCCCTATCCTGCACCTGTCGTCGGGGAGCACATTCTTTTCGGCGATCTTCTTCCTGACCCTGTCCACGACCTCCTCCACACGCCCGGGAGTCGTTACCCCCGGCAGGATAGCCGCAAATTCGTCTCCGCCCATTCTGCATATTATATCGGTGCTGCGCATGGAGGCGGTAAAGGAATCCGCCGCAGCCTTCAGCACATTGTCCCCTACGCCGTGGCCGTAGGTATCGTTAATGGACTTGAAGTCGTCCATATCTATCATAAGGAATGTAAAGCCGCCTCTGCCCGCCAGTATATGATCCGCCTGCCGCAGGAAAGCTGCCCTGCGCAGAAGCCCCGTAAGCTCGTCCTGCTGCAAGGCCTGTTCCTCGCATTTTGCCTTGATGTCCCTTATCCTGCCGATAACATCTGCCGCACCGGTGCACTCTGCTGGGTCAATGGTGATAATTTCCAATGCGCAGTCGATCTCTCTGACAGTATCTTCACTGCCTTTCCACTCGGGCAGCTCTTCGGGAAACGCTGTCCCTGCCATTGCCGACAGCAGCGCCCTTGAGGGCAGGACAACAAAGACGTTTCCGCCGATAGTTCCGCAGATCACACGCCTGTCTCCCTCAAATTTCTCTCTTAAAGCGATCATTTCACGGCGCACCAAGGGGGTCTCCCCCAGAAACACATATGCCGCCGCCTTAAAGGGCTTTTGCGCCAGCAGCAGCTCGGCGGCTATCTCGCTGCACCCCAGCTCGTTGTAAAGCCCCGTGCTGTGGGAAATGTAAAGGTGAGCGTCCTCGGTGTTGAGCATTATCCCCAGCACTATCATCGTTACCGCAGGGCCTGTCAGCAGTATATACGGGTAGAATATCTGCACGGCGGCTGCCGCCGCAAATATGATAATAGAGGCTACCATAACATTGCGGCAGCCGGTATCAAGGATTTTGCGGTTTTTTATAATATTCACGATCATCATGACCATGCAGTACACAACGACCGCATAAAGGGCATATGCCTTGCCCCCCAGCGAATATGAACCGTTTTCGGTGTCGACATATTCGATAGGCAGCGCCAGCACCCCCAGGGAACACAGAATGCAAACCGTTATCAAAGCAAGCCTTTGCCTTTTGCAGGGCTTCCCGCTCCCTCTTTCCACATAGCGCAGCAAATATATGAGCATATATGAGCAGACCCCTATAATGCTGAGCAGAAAAACAATATGCCACAGCAGATTGAACCATTCGGGAACTATATCCCTGTTGCCCACCGTGTACTCCGTCACAGTGGCAGCCGTAAGATGTATCTCGGCATATACGCTCATTATAGAAAATGCCTGCGAGGTCTTTGTGGTAAGGCGTTTACGGGTATGGTAGAAAAATCCCGAATATGTAAGTATCAGCAGGCAGACAAAAGGCAGCTTGACAGTATTGAACAGCATTTTAACGACCCTCCGCACCGTGCCGCCGAACCGTTTTACGCCCGACAGCACTGTATCTTTATTTTAATATGAAAATTCATGAAGGCTATTCTCAAAAAATATGCAATATTATTTAAATTATATCATAAAATTGTTAACTTTTTGTAGCTGCAATGTGCATTTTATATAAATATCGGGATCGTATAGAACGAAAACCCGCAGGAACGCATGGAGGTAAACGCATGGTTGGCTTTACGATAAAATTTCCCGAATTTCGGTCAAAGCTATTGACAAATGCTAAAATCTGTGATATTATTTAAACAGACGTTTACCAAACGTGCGATTTTTCTGTTGATGTGCAATGCTGTTGCTTTCTGCCAAAAGACTGACAATGGCTGTTGGGGGGGGGTTACCCGACCCGGGATATGAAGAAAATGCATACTGCCGTTTGCAAGGAGCAGAAGTTTGAAAGTCAGCGGTAAACCCCTAAGTTTCAGTGTACCTTTGGTGTGAAAGTATAATTAAAGGAGTTAAAGGAGCGGAAAAAAATGACCTATACATATATTATCAGCAAGAACCCTACACAGGAGGACTTTAAAGCGCTGTGCAAAAGGATAGGCGAGTTGTACCCCGAATATGAGAAAAGAGACGGAAAGAAATATGCTGACGGTGCGGAAAATGTCCGCTGGGAAAAGGGTGAGCTTGCCATTACGGCGGAACTGGAGGCGTCCCCTTCGGTTCTGACGGTGATCTCCGACAGTGTGCTGCCCGTGCTGGAAAAAGAATGCCGCCTTAAAGACCGTCGGGAACGAGGGTTCTTTTACAACGCCTTTTTAAGAAGCGGCGCACGGGTGAAATTTTTGCTTATTCCGGCGATAATCTACACCGGATGGGTGTTGTTTTTGAGCTTGTTATGCTTCACAGATTTGAGTTATTTCTCAATCGGTGAGCGTGTAATGGCTATTGTTTTGCCTGTTCCTGCAATGCTTTATCTGGGAAGGATCTTCGGCTGGATATGGCTGATACCCGCAGGGGCTGCGGTGATTTGGGCGGCACGCTTTAAAAATCCCGTTATCATAAAGCTGGTTACGGCTGTGCTGCCTGTTGTGAGCACTGTACACGCCTGCATATTTTTCGATTTAGGGGATTATGCGGATTCTATTTTTTGGACGCTGTTTATCCTGCCTGTTTCCTTGCCGGTGCTGTATATGGCGGCGCTGCCCTATCTTGCCGTAGACGAGATAGCCTGCCGCAGGCTTTTACAGCTGACGGACGAGCGTCCCTCGAAAACAATGAGCGTTATTTGCTGGGTGCTGTCCTTTGCGGCTTCTGCGGCGGTGCTGTGGGGATTCTCTGTTGTTTACTGACAGACTGTCGGAAATGTTTGCAGACCGTTTGTTATCGAAAAAATGTGCGGTATGCAAAAACTGCCGATTGATACGGGAATTTATCTTTGACGGGCGTTTAATATTTCGGAGTTTAAAAAATCACTTGAAAGGACTTGAGCAAAATGACCTATACATATGTTATCGGCAAGGACCCCACCAATGAGGACTTTAAAGCCCTGTGCAAAAGGATAGGCGAGCTGTACCCCGGGTATGAAAAAAAGGACGGAAAGAAGTATGCCGACGGTGCGGAAAATGCCCGCTGGGAAAAGGGTGAGCTTGTCATTACGGCGGAGCTGGAGGCGTCCCCTGCGGTTCTGACGGTGACCTCCGACGAGGAGCTACCCGAGCTGGAAAGGGAATACCGCCTTAAAGAAAAAGAAAGGCGTAAGCATGAACGGCGTGAGCGGCGGCTTTTTTACAGTACCTTTATGGGCAGCAGCGCACGGGTGAAATTCCTGTTTATACCGGTGATCATCCTTATATGGTTTGCGGTATACTTGATAACTGTTTTCGGTGACTGGTACAGTGACCCGACCGCATTTCTCATAGATTATTTTTTTACCGTAGTAGAAATAGAGTCGAATTTCTGGACTTTCTTAGGGTGGGTCTGGCTGATACCCGCAGGCGCTGCGGTGATCTGGGCTGCAAGCTTTAAAAATCCCGTTGTCACAAAGCTGCTTACGGCTGCGCTGCCTGTTCTGGGCGTTATATACGGCTGTATACGTTTTGGCCTGAGGGTTGCGGAGATATTTTTCGGAGCTTTGTATATCGGGTATTTATCTCTGCCTGTGTTGTATATGGCGGCGCTGCCCTATCTTGTCATAGATGAGATCGCCTGCCGCAGGCTTTTAAAGCTGACGGGAAACCGCCCCTCAAAAAAGGTGAGCATTATTTGCTGGGTGCTGTCCTATGCGGTTTCTTCGGCTGTGCCGACTGTTTTTATGCTTGTGGAGAGTTCGGTCGTGGAGAGAATGTTTTATTGACAGACAGTCGTATCGGGTAAGTGTTGTGCGGTATGCAAATGATTTTGCAAAAAACCGGGAATCGGAATGATATTATGGGAAAATATAATGATGTGTTTAACAATTTAAATGTCCGGGTAAGAAAATTCGATTTTAAAACATCGCTGAACATTTCACTGTTACTGTGTTTTAATGATCTGTATTTTTTTTCGGATTATATAATTCTGAATAAGCTTGATGAAAATATATTCGCAGTTTTTGAGCAGTCGATAGTAAATATTAAAAAAAGAATAAATTATTTAAGTAATACAGATGATTTGAAAACGGAATATAATAAATGTGTTGATTTTTTAAATAATTTTTATGATGAAGAAAATCTGCTTTATGATGAATGCGTGAATTTATGTTCGGCGGTTATACACCTTTTTGAACTTATTTTCACTAAAGACAATCAACATACATTTGAAATAATGAAATTGTGTTTTGAAAATAAAGAAGCATACATTCAGAAAACACATAATAACAGTGATGAGGCAATAGATGAGCTTCTTGAAAATATGAGTAAATGGATATAATGCAGTTTGGCGTTTAACAGCGGGATTTTCCGTTTCCTTATGCACTCAACATCTCCGACAGACACGGCTGTGAATGAAATTTACTTTTTTGGAAAAAATTTCAAATTTGCTCTTGTAATTTTTCGCTTTGTGTGTTATAATACTATTTACAGGGTGATTTTTTCTTTAAAAAGTCCGATGAGAACCTAAAAATTCAAGGAGTGATTATTTATGAAGAATGCTTTCGGTGTTGCGCTGCTGACTATGTTTGCGGCTGCTGCGGGAGCTGCTGCCGCCATTTACTGCGTTAAAAAGCGTGAGGAACTGGAGGAGTATGACTACAGCTTTGATGATGACGATGAGATCTTCTTCGGCGACGACGAGTGCGACGGCTGCGGAGATGACAACTGCGGCGGCTGCGGCAGCAAGGACAGCGACGATGATGATGTGAGCGATATTGACGAGCTTGCCGCCATGGACGGCGCCGAGAAGGAAGACCTCGAAAAGGACGATTTTTAAGCCGGAGGTTAGATGTAAGAGGCTATAGGTATGCTGTGAATTGCGGCATATCGGGCTTTTTGGCGGACTTTGGCTGTTGTCCTTTCTATAAGAAAATGCACTTTTGCCCCAATCTTTGGGGCATTGTTGCATATTGAGTAAAGTCAGTCAACATTTTTTTATTATTAATTATTAATTAATTTTTTTGGTGCTTTATGTTTAAATTGTTAAAATATTTAAAGGGCTTTCGGAAAGAAAGCGTGCTCGGGCCTTTCTTTAAACTGCTGGAGGCTCTTTTTGAATTGTTTACCCCTTTGGTGATCGCTGCCATTATCGACAACGGCATTGCGGGCGGGGATAAGGGATATATCGTAAAAATGTGCCTGGTGCTGGTGGGGCTGGGCTTTGCGGGACTGGCTTTTTCCATTACCGCTCAGTTCTTTGCGGCTAAGGCTTCGGTGGGCTTTACGGCAAGGCTGCGGCATGTGCTTTTTGAGCATATCGGGAGGCTGAGTTATTCTCAACTGGACGGTGTAGGCTCGTCTACCCTTATTACCCGCCTTACGGGGGATATGAACCAGGTGCAGACGGGGCTTAACCTTACTCTGCGGCTGCTGCTGCGGTCTCCTTTTGTGGTGTTCGGGGCGATGATAATGGCGTTTACCATTGACCCGAAAACGGCTATGATATTTGTTTATGTCACGCTCATTCTTTTTGCGGTGGTTTTTGCCATAATGCTTGTGAGCATTCCGCTGTACAAAAAGGCGCAGCAGCGTCTGGATGATGTTACGGGGGCTGTGCGGGAAAATCTGACGGGAGTCAGGGTGATAAGGGCGTTCGGTCTGGAAAATTCCGAAACAGAGCGGTTCAATGAGAAAAATCACGAGCTTTGCCGCACTCAGAAATTTGTGGGCGGCGTTTCAGCTTTGATGAATCCTGTGACCTATGTTATCATCAATATTGCGGTGATCTACCTTATCAAGGCGGGGGCTGTGAGGGTGGACAGCGGTGTGCTGAAGCAGGGTGAAGTCGTTGCACTGTACAACTATATGTCGCAGATATTAGTGGAGCTGATAAAGCTTGCAAACCTCATTATCAGCATTACCAAAAGCATTGCCTGCGGCAACCGCATTCAGGCAGTGCTGGAAATTGTGCCCGACATGGAAAGTAACGATAATGCACAGGGCAATAACGCTTCTTCCGACAATGAATATGCCGTTGAATTTGACAATGTTTCACTGCTTTACAGCGGCGGAGGGGAAAAGGCATTGGAGGGTATCTCCTTTAAGGTGAAAAGGGGCGAAACGGTGGGAATTATCGGGGGTACGGGCTCGGGAAAAAGCAGTCTTGTCAATATGATACCACGGTTTTATGACGCAAGCGGCGGTGTGGTCAGGGTGAACGGACAGGACGTGAAAAATGCCGATCCAAAGCGGCTGCGGGAGAATATAGGCATAGTCCCCCAAAAGGCGGCGCTGTTTGGGGGCACTATTGCGGACAATCTGCGCTGGGGCAATGAAGAAGCCTCAGATGAAGAGATAATGCAGGCGGTAAAGGCTGCCCGGGCGGCGGATGTGGTCAAGGTAAAGGGGGGGCTGGGCGCACAGATCGAGCAGGGGGGCAGGAATCTTTCGGGGGGACAGCGGCAGAGGCTTACCATAGCCCGTGCGCTGGTGCGGCGGCCTGAGGTGCTTATTCTGGACGACAGCGCTTCGGCGCTTGATTTTGCCACGGACGCTGCTTTGCGCAAGTCGCTGCGGGAACTGGATTTTGCGCCTACGGTGTTTATCGTTTCCCAGCGCACCTCGTCCATTGCCCATGCGGATAAAATAATCGTTCTCGACGACGGCAAAGCCGTTGGCATAGGCACTCATGAGGAGCTTTTGAAAAGCTGCGGGGTGTACAAGGAGATATATAATTCCCAGTTCAAAAAGGAGGCGGTTTAAATGGCGAAAAATTCGGATAGTGCAAAAAAGGAAAAGTCCGATAAAACCGATAGCAAAGCCGCTTCCGCCACACTTAAAAAAGTGCTTCACTACATTAAAAAATACCGCCTGCATATGGCGCTTTCCATAATTATGGCGGCGGTGACGGTGGGGCTTACGCTGTATGTGCCGATACTGGCGGGCAGGGCGATAGACCTTATTGTGTCCCCCGGGAATGTGGATTTTGAAGGGATAGCCGTTATAATGGCTCGGATAGCCCTTGTGGTGGGGGTCACGGCGGCGGTGCAGTGGGTGATGAACAACATTAATAATATAATCACATACCATGTGGTGCGGGATATGCGTGAGGCGGCTTTTGAAAAGATTCAGCGGCTGCCCCTCAGCTTTCTTGATGTTCACCCCACGGGGGAGACTTTGGGGCGTGTAACTGCCGATGCGGACCAGTTTGCCGAGGGGCTGCTTATGGGCTTTACGCAGCTTTTTACGGGGGCCGTTACCATTATAGGGACTCTCGGGTTTATGCTGTCCATAAGCCCTATGATAACAGTTGCTGTGGTGGTGCTGACCCCTTTGTCACTGTTCATTGCGAAATTTATTGCGGGAAAGACCTACAGTATGTTCAAATTGCAGTCGGAAACAAGAGGGGAGCAGACTGCGTTCATTGACGAGATGATATCGGGGCAAAAGGTGGTAAGGGCTTTCGGCAGGGAGAAGGAGAGCCTTGAAAAATTCGACGAGATAAACGAGAGGCTGAGGGCGTATTCACTCCGTGCAACATTCTTTTCCTCTATAACCAACCCGTCCACACGGTTTGTGAACAACTGCGTGTATGCGGCGGTTGCGCTTACGGGGGCGCTTTTGTCGGTGTCCTCGGGAGGGACGTTTTCGGTGGGAAATCTTTCCTGCTTTTTGTCCTATGCAAATCAGTATACGAAGCCGTTTAATGAGATATCGGGAGTGGTGACGGAGCTTCAGAATTCCCTTGCCTGTGCGGGGCGGCTTTTTGAGCTTATCGAAGCGGAGCCGCAGACCCCGGATAAGGAGGACGCTTTTGAGCTTGACACGGCGAAAGGGCAGGTAAGTCTCAGAGACGTTTGCTTTTCCTATGTTCCCGAAAAGAAGCTGATAGAGGATTTCTGCCTGTCGGTGCAGCCGGGGCAGAGGGTGGCCATAGCGGGGCCTACGGGCTGCGGCAAGACCACTGTTATCAACCTTTTGATGAGGTTTTACGATGTGAACAGGGGGAAAATCTCCGTGGACGGCAAGGATATAAGGGACATTACCCGAAAAAGCCTGCGGAACAATTACGGAATGGTATTGCAGGAGACCTGGCTCAAATCGGGCACGGTGCGTGAAAATATAGCTATGGGAAAGCCCGACGCCACGGACGAGGAGATAATAGAGGCTGCCAAGGCTTCTCATGCTCACGGCTTTATAAAGCGGCTGCCAAAGGGGTATGACACGGTCATAGGCGAGGGTGAGGGCAGTCTTTCACAGGGGCAGAGGCAGCTTTTGTGCATAGCGAGGGTAATGCTCTGTCTGCCGCCTATGCTTATTCTTGACGAGGCCACCAGCTCCATTGACACACGGACGGAGATAAAGATACAGGAGGCTTTTGCACGCCTTATGGAGGGGCGCACCAGCTTTATAGTTGCCCACAGGCTTTCCACTATAAGGGAGGCGGATATTATTCTTGTAATGCGTGAGGGGCATATTGTGGAGCAGGGCAGTCATGAGGAGCTGCTGCGCAGAGGCGGATTTTATGCGAAGCTGTATAACAGTCAGTTCGCAAGCTAACGAGGATAGAGGTTAGGTGCTGAAGTTCGGAGGGTCGAAAACCTCACTTCGTTTAAGGACGGTAACTCATAAAGAAGTTTAAGCCCCAAAGCAATTATTTATAACTGCTTTGGGGCTTGTTGTTATTATCCGGTTACTTGTATAAATCAGAATTTCGAGCTGAGTCACCTCGACCGCAACCACATTGTCGTTCGTGAACTCGCTTACTCATACAAAAATCGGTTCTGAATTATGAACTGTGTAAATGCATTTTCTAAGGAAAAAATGTCAACACT
>CAZGAZ010000085.1:0-13779 GCA_964523835.1 uncultured Ruminococcus sp. | reverse complement strand
TCAAAGAAACCGAATTTCATTGAACATACCTCATTTTCATAATTTTTTGCTGTCATGCCCGACAGGCGCATTGCCGATAGGTGTATTGCCTCACGGACAACAACTCTTACTATTTATTTTACCATATTTGCCATATAAATTCAACAGATTTTTGTTATTTTTGCATACAAATAATTTGCCTGTCTTTTGTGCATTTAGAACAAAAAGAACTGTCCGGCAATGCCGGACATCAGCGTGTCGCTAAGGCCATTCGCTGCTGCTTGCTTACCGTTGCAAGGCAGACGGCTCCGCAGCCTGTAATGTCCTGTTGTTTTATGCAGTAAAGTTTCATTCGGCATTTGCCCTATCTTTTATTATCTCAAGTGTTTCTATAAGAATGTTGTCCCATTTCAGGCGGCTTTCAAAGGACAGGGAATTATCCAAGGAAAGCTTTTTTATATATTCCTGAGTTCCGTTCCGGCTGTAAATATCGGGGGCTGTACCGTACACGGAATTATCCTTGCCATCTATACTGTTATATCCGAAGTTATAGTTAAATACCAGCCTGCTGTTCGGCAGAACGGCTGTAAGATATGAACCTGTTCTGCCCTCGCCTGCAGTGTTGTTTCCTATAAGCGTTCCAAGGCCGTATTGTTTTGCAAACGACGCCGCCTCATCGCCTGCTGAAATTGTGTTATAGTCAATGAGGATAAATAAATTATGTTCCGTTTCCGATTTTCCGATAACATTATATTTTTCTGAAAAAAAGCCCTTGTCTCCGTTTATTTCAATGACCTCCGTGATAACGGAGTCACTGTCGGCAATTTTCGGGGTAATATGTCCGGTTGATTCATTGACAGCAAAATTAAATGTATTTTCAAAGGTAATATTATCCGTGAGCAGCGGAGCAAACAGGCTGTTTATCTCTGTTCTTGAAACGCCTCCTGTGTTTCCTCTCAGGTCAATAATAACATTTTTGCATTGACCTGCAAGGGTAACTTTTTCCTTTATTTCCTCTGCGGCAGCGGCTGAAAACGAGCCTATGCTTATGTAGGAAATATCATTTTCTCTGTCAATATGAAGATTATACGGGTCGGTGAGGGCTGTATTTACAGATTTGAACTTCATATTCTCAAAATCATTTGCCGTCCATGAGACAGTATCACTTGCATACAAGGAATAATACATCTCTTTTTCTGCTTTTGAGCCGTCTGTACAGTGTCCCGATATAACTGCCTTATCACCGTACCTGTCATTGAAAACCACGGCAGAATAAAACGGTTTTGAATTTATATGGTCGTATCCGATCTTGAAAACAGACTGAATATTCAAAATAAACAAATCGGGTTCCTGCCCGTTGATGCTGTCGATCTCTATTATTTCGGCACTGTCGTCTGAAAGAAAATAATACTTGCCGTCCATATAATTTGCCAGATAGTATTTTGCATCGGAATATTTACAAGCCTCCTCCGCAAGTTCGGAAGAAAAATACTCCGCCTGCTTCCGAACGCCGAAGCTCTTTGTCTGCTGTGCTGAATTATAACCGCTTGACTGAGAATAAACATTCTCGTCAGGAAAGATAAGAGCAGTGTGAACGCTTGGGATTGCGTTCAGAAAACTTTTCATCAGATAGTAAAACTCCGCATCATTTTCGCATCTCGATATAAGCTCGGTATATTCGGCTTTGAGTTCACCGTAATTTATATTGTACAGCATTTCATAATCATTAAGCCGGCAGAGCGACGCTTCTATAGTATCACAGATATATTCAAAATCATCAAGCCTTTTTTCGGGCGTCATTTTATGAGGTATCAAAAAAACGCTGACGGATAAAACAGCGCAAAAGATTACTATAGCAGCTATTATAATTTTTTTTGTGATTTTTTTCATTGAAAAATCTCCCGTATAAACATAAACAGACTTGAGCAAAACCGTCCAAGCCCGGTAAATAAACGGATTTGCAAAAGACGGGCAGCCAAAGTCAGACTTCGTGGCACGCCGACAAATCGCATTAAAATATCATATAATTTTACAGATCGTCCGAGTTTTCAAGCTGTTCATTAAGGTCACGCCTGCCGTAGATTATGCGGGCAATGTAAATGTTTTTGGTTTCTTCCTTAACATAATAAAAAACAATATAGCTGTCGACCGAAAAGCTGCGGAGCTGTTTGGTTTTCCAAGGCTCTTTGTCATAAACCTTGTACATCATTGGCATATTTTTAAGGGCACGGATTTTTTTGATTATTTTGCCTGTTTTTCTATCGGCTGCAATGGGCATATTAAGGTTGCAGGTTATGTAATCATAGATATCGTTAATATCATTCTTTGCGTTAGGGGTATAGATTATCTTCCAATTCATACGTCCCATGACCTGCGCAGACTATCCAAAACTTCTTCTTCTGTATATCCTATGCCTGCCTCAATGCTATCCCAGCCCTTTTGCAATTCTTTATCCAGTTCCTCCTTTGTCATATCCTCCAGACAAATGGGCTTTTTAACGGTATCCTTTACCTCAAAAGGCATTCCCCCGTGAATAATGACTTGTTCGAGAAACATAGTCACAGCATATGACATGGGAATATCAAGCTCGGAAAGAATATTTTCCGCCTTTTCCTTTATTTCGGGTTCAACTCTTGCGAAAAAATTTGCAGTTCCTGTCATGGCTATCGCCTCCTATATATATATATATTATAAGCCATTCAGCGGACGATTTCAAGTGTGCAGCTGTTGTTCACATAAATTTTACATATCATACAAACCCGCACCGCACCGAGCCATTCGCCCGGTGCGGTGTTTTTTATTAAAATTCAATTATTCTTGAAACGTTGATATATTCCGCCGTCATATCGGTGTATGCCTTGTTCTGTCCGTTCTTCTGATAGCATTCGCTGATGATGACCGTATGGTCGTCTATCGCACACATTCCCGCAAAGCCCTTGCACCTGATACCTACCCGTTTTACGCATTTGCCGTCCTTATATACCCTCAAAGCCATAAAATCTTCGCCGTATTTTTTGGCGTATTTGTAGCCGCTGCCATCGATCGTTATCAGATCGCCGTCCGGGCTCATGGTATACCCTAAGGTCTCGTTATCCGCTTCGGTGTTCACTGTTTGCATTTCGCCGTTTTCCCATATGTAAATTTTTTTGTCGGAGATTATTTTTCCGTAGACCTTGCCGTTTATTGAGTAACTGCCGCTTATATTTGTGACGCTGCCCATAGTCATGGTGCTGCCAAAGCTGTAAATTCCAACGGTATATATGCCGTTATTTTTTGTAACGGTAACATCCCCTGTTTTTATATCAATAATGCCGTAATATGAATTGTTGTTTCCGATATAGCTGTGCGCACCGAAAAGCACATACTCCCCGGATACTGCAACGGTGCTTATCGTAAGCTGCTCGTCCTCATATTTTAACCCGTCAAAGAGCAGTCGTTGGTTTTTTCCGTCAAGTCCGCTGATATAAATGCAGCGCTGAGCCTTGGCATAAACAAAGTATTTTCCGCTTATGTCCATGTACTGTGCGTGTTTGCTGAATTTTTGGTAGTTATAGCTTTTCAGCGGTTTAAGGGAATTATCAAGTAATTGTACCTGTACACCGTTTTTTTCGTAGATCATGGCAATATTATTTCCGGCCTGCTTTATATTGAAGCTGCGGAAGTTATCGTCGTGGAAGGTGTATGAGTCGGTGATATTGTCCTTATCGTCAAGCTTGAAAAGCGTACTGTCTGTGATGTACAGGGGATTTCCCTTTACATTGTTATAACCGAAATATATCGCCTCACCCTCGGTCGTTACAAGAACAACACGGCAGTTATCAAAGCCACTGTTAACGGTTCGGTCGGATAATGGCTCCGTGTAATCTTCCGCCGATATTTCCCCTGCGGAAACGTTTTCGTTATCTGCGTAAACAGTCATCTGACCTGCGGGCAGAGCGGCTAAAGATAAAATCCCCGCCATAATTGTGGCCAATATTTTATGATAAGTGTTCATTTTTTTTTATTCCTTTCCTTTTTATTTATTGCAAAACCGAACATAATTCACCGTGCAAATTTGCACAAAATCCCACAAGCCGGGAAACCCGGGATCACAGGCGCAATAAAACAATCACGCCTGTGCTTTTCGGCTTGCGGAGAAAAAACTCATTCAAGAAGTTCCGCTTCACGCAAAGCCTCCATTATCTGTTCATAGTGAATCTGCTCCTGCTCGGGAGAAAGCTTTACGGGGTAGTAATAGTAATCGTCGGGCAGCTCCTCGGGCATATCCTCGGGGGCAAGAACGGTGATAAGGGTGCTTGTTACAGGGTGTATTTCAATCATATCCAGATTGTCAAGAGGGCAGGCGATACAGTAAATATAGTCCCCCGGAGCGGCTTCAAGAGTAATGTCGTCGGCGGTCATCATGCCTTTTTCAAGGGTGACATCAATGTATTCGCAGCCGTCACCCCATGTGGTGCGCTTGCCATTTCTGAAAAAGGAAACACGGTAGTTGCCGTCGGTCTTATAGGTGGTATAGCCGTTCAGGGTAATGTCTACAGTGCCGTCATCATTCGCAGGAAGAACCGCATCGTAATGGCGGTCGCTGCCCTTGGGAGTAATGGCGAAATGGCGTGTGTTATCCATAAAATCCTTGCCTATTGAGAAACGGATATCCTCACGGTCGGTGAGCTCATGGGAGCTGCTGCTTTTGATGATCTTAGCCTTGCCGGCTGCCGCTTCATCGGTGCGCAAAATCAGCTTTGTCGGTAAAAACCACGGCTCGCCGGCGCCGTAAATTTTGCTTTGTTCACGTTCGGGACAGGGGGCAAGGATAACTGTGAGGGAGACTTCCTCCGATTTATCCGCTGATTCCGGAAGAGTGATATTTTCCACAAAAAGAGTGGTATCAATGGTCTGCCCTGCTTTGACGGAAAATTTTTTCGTTTCCGAGGGGGCGGTGGAATTTCCGCAGGTGTATTTCTGCGCAATGCCGTCCGCAAAAATATGCACGTTAAAGGTAATATCCTTGCCCGTATTTTCAAAGAGAAACGGCAGAGAAAGAGAACCGTTTTCGGTGGAGACGAAGTCTGTGCCGTTGCCTACAGCAATATGATAGCCATAGTTTTGCGAACTGTCGGACACGGAAATATCACCGAGACTGACTCCCGCCTCGATTATTTCGGCGGCGATACGCTCGTTACGCTCCGCCATTGTTTCCGCAGAGGCGTTCAGAGCTGCTGCGGGGGTGAATACGGCGGCAAATGCCGTCACTGCTGCGAGAGTTTTTGATAAAAGATTTCTTTTCATTTTTTTACGCTCCTTAAATTTTTAATTTTGCCTATGCCGCTTTTTAAGACGGACTTTTCTTTTTTATTCCCGGGAAATTTTTGGGGTTCTGCATATATAAACGCAGAGGGACATAATTTGCTTGCATTTTTGGGAAAATATTTTTGAGAATTGTTACAATTACTGATTTAAGGGTAAAAGTGGTGTATGAATTTGTGGATATTTTACATTTTTGTGTAAAAAAATTCAGAGACGTATGATAAAATGAATTCTGTTAGGGTATTTTCCCCTCAAACGCCGGGGATTGGCTTTTCTACCCACCCCACCGAGGAACTGCGTTTGTTGATGTGAATGAGTTGTTGAAAAGCTTTTATTTGTTTGAAGTTGTGATTTGCCTGTTACAATGAAATGTGACTTTGTTTATGAAAATTCGTGTATTGGCTGGCGACTGCAAGTAAAGTCACAGTCGTTTGAATGTCAAGCATTTCACAAACAAAGTCACATTTCATTTAACAGGCAAGTCACAATTGCCTGTCGCCCTCGGCGCAGTAGGGGAAACGGCAACAGTTCCAGTTCCACGGCGTGGTAGGGGAAGTGGCGGCAGTCCCTTGGCATGGTAGGGGACAAAGCCACGAACCGGCGTGGTAGGGGAGCAAATCCGGTTCACGGCATAGTAGGGGAAGCAAAGCCGCCCCACGGCGTGTGAGTGGGACAAATCCATTTCCCCGGCGTTTGAGGGGAAAAAATCCCGGCAGCGTTTGAGCGGCAGCCCATTTTGTAACATCTCACAAAATTCATCCCAAAATGAATATAATATCTTTTATATGTTCATAAATTCACCCATTATTAGCCGAAATCCCAAAAAATCTGCCGAAAAATGCAAGAAAATTTATTTAACTTGCAGAAAATTAAAAAACCTCTTGACAAATCGGAAGAAAAGGTGTATAGTATAAATATAAAATATTTAAGGCAATGGCGCCGAGGACAGCTTTCCCCAGGGGAAGCTGTATCGGGCGTCTTATTTTTTAAAAAACGGAGGAAATTTGCTATGTCAGAAAATGTTCAGACTACCCAGACCACTGTACAGAATGTCCCCGACTATTTCGGGTGTAATGTGTTTAACGAGGGCGTTATGAAATCCCGTCTCCCGAAAAATGTTTATAAATCCCTTTTAAAAACAAAGACTATGGGAATTGCCCTCGACCCCGACGTTGCGGACGTTATCGCAGCCTGCATGAAGGACTGGGCTGTTGAAAAGGGCGTTACCCACTACACCCACTGGTTCCAGCCTATGACAGGGCTTTCCGCCGAGAAGCACGATTCATTCATTTCTCCCACAGGGGACGGCAAGGTAATAATGGAATTTTCGGGCAAGGAGCTTATCAAGGGCGAGCCTGACGCTTCCAGCTTCCCCTCGGGCGGTCTGCGTGCCACCTTCGAGGCAAGAGGCTATACCGCCTGGGACCCCACCTCTCCCGCATTCATTAAGGAACAGACCCTTTATATCCCCACCGCATTCTGCTCCTATCACGGGGAAATCCTCGATAAGAAAACCCCTCTCCTGCGTTCTATGGAGGTCATCTCCGAGCAGGCAGTGAGAATTCTGAAGCTCTTCGGCTCGTCCGCCACAAGAGTTACCTCCACCGTAGGCCCCGAGCAGGAATATTTCCTTGTGGATAAGACCCTTTATGACAAACGTAAGGACCTTATGTACACAGGCAGAACCCTCTTCGGCGCAAAAGCTCCCAAGGGTCAGGAGCTGGAGGATCACTATTTCGGAAATATCAAAGCAAGAGTTCACGATTATATGAAAGACCTGGACGAGGAACTCTGGAAGCTGGGCATTCTCTCCAAAACCGAGCATAACGAGGTAGCCCCCGCCCAGCACGAAATGGCGCCTATCTTCGCCACATCCAATATCGCCTCCGACCAGAACACCCTTACCATGGAGATCATGAAGAAAGTCGCCCTGCGGCACGGACTTGTCTGCCTCTTGCATGAAAAGCCCTTTGCAGGAGTGAACGGCTCGGGCAAGCACAATAACTGGTCAATTTCCGCCAATGACGGTCAGAATCTTTTCGACCCCGGCAGGAACCCCAAGGACAATATCGAGTTCCTTACATTCTTAGCCGCTATTTTAAAGGCCGTTGACGATTATGCAGACCTGCTCCGTCTTTCGGTAGCTTCTGCGGGCAACGATCACCGTCTCGGCGCAAACGAGGCGCCTCCCGCAATAATTTCCATATTCGTGGGCACCGAGCTTCAGCAGATAATCGACGCCCTGGAAACAGGAAAAATGATAAAGAAAAACGACAAGTCGGAGTTTGTTATCGGCGTTGAGGCGCTCCCCAACTTCCCCAAGGACACCACCGACAGAAACAGAACATCTCCCTTTGCCTTTACGGGCAACAAGTTCGAGTTCAGAAGCCTGGGTTCTTCGGAAAATATCGCCTGCACCAACTGCATTCTCAACACCATTGTTGCGGATTCCTTAAAGAAATTCGCCGACAGACTGGAAAAGGCGGATAACTTTGCGGAAGAGCTTAATGCCCTGCTGGTTGAAACTATCAAGGAGCACAAGAAGATCATCTTCAACGGCAACGGCTATGATAAGAGCTGGGTAGAGGAAGCCGAAAGAAGAGGCCTCCCGAACTATCCCTCCACCGTGGACGCAGTGCCCCATTATACCGACGAAAAGAACGTTCAAATGTTCGAGATGTTCAAGGTCTACACCAGAACCGAGCTTACCTCCCGTACCGAGATCGCTCTGGAAAATTACTCCAAGGTCATTAACATAGAGGCTCTCACCATGCTTGACATGGCAAAGAGGCAGATACTCCCCGCAGGCATGGAATATGCCAAGGAGCTTGCCGAGTCCGCAGCCGCAAAGTACAGCGTGGGCATTGGCTATGAGCTTGAGAAGAAGCTTGCCGAAAAGGTTTCCGCACTTAATACGGCAATCAGCGAGGCAGTGGAGGACCTGGACAAAAAGGTAATCGGCGCAGGAGACGCAGGAGACGTTATCGAGACCGCCAAGTATTACAGAAAAACGGTCTTTGCCTCCATGCAGAACCTCAGAGCCGTGGCAGACGAGCTGGAGACAATCACTCCCGAAAAGCTGTGGCCTTTCCCCACCTACGGCGATCTGCTTTTCAGAATATAATTTTACAACTCATACACAATCGGGCAATGGCTATTCCTCCGTTTTTCGGGGGAATAGCCGCAGCCTGTTTTATGACAAAAACTTTCGGAGGAAACGTTTGAAGGTTAAAGGGAATCCCCTAAGCTTCAATGTATTTTCAGTGTGCATAATCAAGTAAAGGAGCTCAAAAAAATGCACAAGTATAAGTATAATATTACAAAATCAGGAGCAGCTGCAAATTTTATCCCCCTTATCATTTCGGTCACGCTGATATGCGCTTTGAATATCACCAATCTTAAAATAAGCATAATTGCAGGATGCTGTCTTGTGCTGTTTTACGCCGTTCTTTTTCTGCTGTTTGCCATGACGTCCTTTTGCACTCTGAACAATGACGGAATCTCATTTTTTATGGCGGGATTTGAATACGGCAAGGTAAAATTTTCCGATATAAAAGAGGTA
Source organism: uncultured Ruminococcus sp. (assembly GCA_964523835.1). Classification (GTDB taxonomy): domain Bacteria; phylum Bacillota; class Clostridia; order Oscillospirales; family Ruminococcaceae; genus Huintestinicola. The sequence goes on along the minus strand of CAZGAZ010000085.1, from coordinate 4,934 downwards.
AATATTTTACCCGCACAGTCGTGGAAATACAATTGCGGGTCAAAGGATATTGTGCTGAAAACGGATAAAAAGGAAATAAGAATAGGCGTTACCCAGTATGATGATTTTTACAGGGAAATATGCAATGCATTAAAATAAAGAGAAAAATGCTCACCTGCACTTACTCCGCAGATCTGAATATTTCGACAGTAAAGCGGACAGCTTTAAAATGGAACTATAATTACGGTATATACAAGCTGAGTGATTTTTAAAAATCATACTTTGCTTATATACAGCAACACACTAAATCAAAACAAGGAGGATACCATTATGAGCAGCAAACAGAATAACGCCGACCGTTTCCTGGGCTTCGGAGAGGTTTACGAAAACGCCCGCCCGAAAGTACCGAAATATCCCGTTGAAGTTATTTGCAGATATTTGGGCAAAGCCCCCGGGCTTGTTGTAGATATGGGCTGCGGCACAGGGCTGTCCACCGAGGTATGGCAGGAAGCGTGCGGAAAAGTTATCGGCATTGAACCAAGCGATGATATGCGGAGCATTGCCGAGAAAAAGTCCACCGAAAAAATGAGCTTTATAAAGGCATTCTCCGACGATACGGGTCTTGACAGCAATTGCGCCGATGTTGTGGTGTGCTCCCAGTCCTTTCACTGGATGGAACCCGCCGCAACTCTTAAAGAGATTGACCGAATCCTTAAAAAAGGCGGTATATTTGCAGCTATCGACTGCGACTGGCCGCCTGTTGCCAAATGGGAAGCGGAAAGCGCATATATGAAGCTTTATGACAGGGTGAAAGATATCGAATCCCAAGTCCCCGATATAAAGGACACTTTTACCCGCTATCCCAAGGACAAGCATTTGGAAAATATGGCAAAAAGCGGTTATTTCCGCTACACCCGTGAGCTGCTGTTTTGCAGCAGCGAAAAATGCACAAGGAAGCGTTTTTGCAACATTATCCTCAGCCAGGGAAGCACTCAAACGATACTAAAAAAACACCCCGAGCTTATTGAGAATCAGCTGAACGAATTTTACAAATCAATAAATTCCGCATTTGATACCGAGCCTTTCGACATTGAATTTTCCTACAGAATTCGGATAGGCGTGAAGTAAAAAAAGCACAAAAGCTGCGTGATCTTCAAAATCACGCAGCTCAATTTTTACCGATCCCTATTCCTCATTACTCTCCGGCTCTAAAAAATCCTCATTGGCAGCGCTTATATCCTCCGAAATTTCCTCGCCCAATCTTTTCACAATATCTCTAAGATCAACACGCTCACCGGGGGCCTCCTCGGAAACATTTTGGGGAGGATTCAAAGCAGCCGCAACGGTAACAGGCGTTTTCGTCCGTTCATTTCCCACTTTTCGTTTAAAGCTATTAGCAGCCATTTCCGTCCAGGCAGGATAAAATCCGCAGCCCATAGCAAGCCGCTGTGAAATGATATTCCCGCTCCACGTGCCGTAATAGGGCACATACCCCTGTCTGAAAACCTCATTCGCACAAGCGCACACCAGTACCGACCCCACACCCATTCCCCGAAATTCCGGCAGCACATCAATGCCTATCTGCGCCATGCTTTCGCTGTCTCTGGAAGCCCCCGCAATGCCCATTATCCGCCGCCCGTTCACAGCGCACACTGCCGTCAGATCGTGCCTTTCTCCCTTGCTTCGGTACAGCAGCGCATTGTCAAAGCCCTTCCACTGATATAATTCCTCAATTTCCTCCCCCTCAAACACCGTAAGTTCATACCCCTCGTAAACCATTCGTGGACGGTAAGGCGTCCGAGGCAGATAATACTGTTTAAGCAGCCCGATGTAATACCCGTGGGAAAACATCTCCCTGTCCAGAGCCGAAGCCACCGACACCGAGCATATCTGCGCCCCGCTCTTGCTTGCCGCAAGTATCTTCCCGTAGGGCGCTATCGCCTCCGATGTGCATATGACCGCCCCCATTCCCATAGTAGCGGCACGGAAAAAGCAGGGAGTTTCCCACATAGGGCGTTCACCCTGTCTGCCGTCATTTGCACTTGTCACCGTATTCTCATATTTGAAAAAATCCTCAGGAGCGCAGTGAAAATCTGCAGCCAGCTGCTTTGCTGCCGTCTCCTCAAGTTCGTTTCTTATTATCATAAAAAATCCCTTGCGATTTTGGGAATATCCCTCCCTGTCGGAAACAGCGGAGAAATATTCCCAGATATTTTTATAATCTGAATTCCGAGATCATCTTAGACAGCACATCCGCCTGACTGCTGAGGTTCTTGCTTGTGTCAGCTCCAATGCTTATGGACTCGGAGGTGCCCGCTATACTGTCGGAAATGCGGCGAATGCTGTTAAACACATTCCCCATGTAATCGCTCTGCTTGTGGGAGGCGTCAGAAATTTTCTTTATATCCTCATCAACCCGCAGCGTGTCCTCAACCGCCTGACTGAGCGCCTTTGCCGTGGAATCCGCTAAGGCAGCCCCCGCAGTTATCGCCTCCGCCGTGCTTGTTATCAGCTTAGAGGTGTGGCTCGCAGCCTCAGCGGATTTGCCCGCAAGGTTTCTCACCTCGTCAGCGACTACTGCAAAGCCCTTGCCCGCAGCCCCTGCCCTTGCCGCCTCCACCGAAGCATTGAGCGCAAGGATATTCGTCTGGAATGCAATATCGTCAATGGTCTTTACGATCTTAGCCGTTTCCTCCGACATTCTCGATATCTCATTCATAGCCTCCAGCAGCCTGCTCATTTCATCATTGCTCATCTGCAGCTTTTCCATGGCATTTCCCGCTAAAGTCCTTGCGGACTGCGCCAGACTGTCGCTTTCCCTCACCATAGCAATCACTTGGTCCATATCGCCCCCCAGCTTGTTAAGGCTGTCCGTCTGACTGCGGACCCCCTCCGCCAGTTCAAGAGAGGAGCTTGCAACCCCCGTCGCCCCCTCGTTGACCTGTCTCGAGGCAGTGTCAATCCTGTTGAGAGTGCGCCGCATGGAGTCGATAATATGTGTCAGCGATTCCTTTATGGGCGCATAATCCCCTATGTAATCCGCCGTCACCTTTACCGTGAAATCCCCATCCGCCAGCTTTTTCAGCTTGTCGGAAATATCCGTTATGTACCACCGTGCAGCGCTTGTGCACTTTGCAAAGTTGGTGCACAGCTGCCCTATCTCGTCCGTTGCATAATAGTCAAACTCCGAATAAAGGTTTCCCGCAGCTATCTGCGAAGCCACCCTCGAAATGTTTTTAAGCGGCCGCAGCTGAATTCTTGTTACCGAAATGACCACCGCCATACCCACTGCAACGAATACAATAAGCAGTATCACATATGTTATCGCCAGACTTGTCAGCGTGCTGTTCACATCGCTCGGAGGGATTATAAACCCTATCTTCCAGTCCGCCGAAGACAGCTCCGTAAATGCGAAATACTTTTCCTTTCCGTCATAATCATTGTTTTTGTCAAAGTAAACATCATTCGCACTTATCTTCCCCAGCACATCGCTGTAATCCCCCTCAGCCGCCGACACAGCGGATATAACAGCCTCGCCGCTTATTATATGGGGCGTGTAATCGGGATTTTCATGTATCATAAAATTCCCGCTGCTGTCCACCAGCACAGGGTAACCGTTTTCGGTTATCTTCATGCTCCCCGCCAGATTCATAATGTAGTCAAGAGTAATATCGCAGCCGAAAACCCCTGCAACCTCGCCGTTTTCAAAAATAGGGGAGGCGACCGTGATAATCATAGCCCCCGTTGCAGTGTCGATATAAGGGGCAGTGAAAATGGTTTTCTTCTGCCCCGCAGCGTCCTTGTACCAGCTTCTTGTGGTAGCGTCAAAGCCCGCAGGCAGATCGTTTTCCACGTCAGTTACCGCCATAAAAAGCTCCGAATCCGCATATGCCGTGTAGCAGTCCAGCAAAGCGCTGTTAAGCCCCATAACGCTGTCAATAAAGTCGTCGTTATGCGCCCTGCCTCCCGTGGAGAGCACCAACGCCGCCGCCGCATTTGCCTGGGACTCCGCAAATTTTCCCTGCTGCTCCAGCCAGCCGTCCACCTGCTCGGCATAAACCGACAGCGCCTGCCGTGACGAGGCCGAAATACCGTCCTTCACCTTTCCGAATGAGGCAGCAAACCCGATTATCGCCAGCAGCAGCAAAAGCACCGTCGTAGTAATGACCGACGAAACGATTATCGCCCTTGTAAGTCCCATGGACTTTTTGATTTCCTTAGCCATATTATCTCCTCTTTTCTACCGAATAATTCTCTCCGCAAGCCGCATTTTCTTTTTGTCCTTTTTGCGGAGAATTTCTATGGAAACACCCTTTGCGGCATTTCCCCGTTTGAATAAAGCTCCATGTAAAAATGTTATGAAAATACTTAAATTAATTATATCATTTTTCCGTGGAAAAATCAACAATTTTTGCAAAAAAATCTGCGAATTTCCAAAAAAATATTTATGAACAGCATTACCGCTCTAAAGTTTTAAATCATAAAACTTCACATAATGCATTAAAGGCAAGATGAACCTCACATCTTGCCCTGTTCAATACAAATTATATTTATAAATATTGCTTTATTTGCTTTTTGTACATTGTCCTCCCTTTTCCGGCTTTTAAGTCATCCCAGCTTGCCCATCCAACATCTTCTCCATAATATTCATTCCATAATTGATCCGAATTTTCTGCCCATAATCCCCCTTCAATACCGTTGCAGTCCTCAGCATAAAATTCCCCGTCCTCTGATATAGAAATATATACATACATATCATCCATTACTGTAACGGGAATAATCTTCTTTCCAACTTTTTCTATAAATTCTTCACGATCAGCCATTGACCACCAGCTAAGTTCTTCCAGTTCCGTTGAACTTTCATTTATGTGAACGTTATTTTTGAGATACTTGGAATAGATTTTATCTTCTATATGCAGATCACCGAACTCCTCCAAAAACCTCCTTGCAGCCGG
>CAZGAZ010000084.1:0-13966 GCA_964523835.1 uncultured Ruminococcus sp. | reverse complement strand
AAGGGGGAAACCTAAAGAGAGGGGAGGGGGGTGACCCACGCCCCCTATTCGCATGAACCCCCCTCCCCTCTCTTTGGGTGTCCCCCTTTGCACCTTCACTTGCAGGTGCCAGACAAGTCAAGCATTCCGCCAACAAAGTCACATTTCGTTAATAGGCAAGTCATAATTGCTCGTCGTTCTCGGCGTGGTAGGGGAAGCGGCGACAATCCCTCGGTGCAGTAGGGGAAAACAAAGCCACCCCCCCGGCGTCTGAGGGGGAAAAAAGCCCTGCGGCACCTGAGCAGCAGAGCGTCAAAGCAAAAAATCAACCGCAGCCTAAGCACTGCGGTCAACCCTTGTAAACTATTCTTTATCCCGGGCCTCATCCTCAAAAACGCCCATAACCTCCGAAACAGTCTCTTCGCATTGCTTTATCCCGTTAAGCAAAGCCGACGCACATTCGGGAAAATCCTCGGAAATGGAATTAGTGGTAATGGAAGCATTCTGCATTACCCCCTGCTTCGCCCGATTTTCCGCACGTGACCTTTTTAACTCCATAGCCGACAGCACAAATCCGTCCGCCGCAGGACTGTTCACCGTGAAAAACCTGTAATCGTTCTTGGGATTCGCCGAATAAATCAAACGGAATATCCTGTAGACCGCCAGACTCAGATAGCTCCGTACATTCCCCTCCAGTTCCTTGTCGCCGTAACGGCGAAGCAGGGAAAATATAAGCCTCTGAGAATTGTGCAGCCCCGTCAGATCGGCGTCATTCTCATTGCCGCCGCCCTGCACCCCGGGAGCAGCCGCCTCCGCCTTTCCGCCCGGCTCAGCGCACCTGCCCAGCAGATAATCGCAGGAAACATTATAATAATCCGCAGTCTTGACCAGAAAATCAAGCCCGCATTCTCTTATACCCTTTTCATAGTGTGACAGCAATGCCTGAGACACGCCCAGATCGGCTGCTGCCTGCTTTTGACTGATATTGCGTTCTTTCCGCAAAAGCGTAATTATACGGGGGAAATCCGCATTCACAAAAGCACCTCCAGCAGTTTTCTTTTTTGGCGCAAAAATGCGTCAGACATAGCCTCAATATTTTACATTCCGTAAACATTAATATCGAAAACGTTTATATTAATAAGCCCGGTTTAAAATGCTAAAGCAAATTCCCGTCCGAGCCCCATCGGACACAACAAAACACAGACAATATTACACTGTCTACATAATGTATATTATATAACATAACGTACAATTTGTAAAGGGGTTTTTGAGTAAAAGTGCAAATAAAAAAGTAACTTTTTTGTGAACAGACGTAATAATGCACAATCACCCAGCCAAATTTTACCAAAATATTAGGAAATTATTCCATATTGTATCTTCATCCGCAAAATCCTGATCACGTGAATATCAAGAATTTCATCGGTAATTTCCCCATTGTCATAAGCCGCCTTAAGATCGGAGTACGCCGTTTCAAAATCGGTAACGCAAAGCAGGTCATTGTCCGCCAGGACCGCCATAACATAAGGCGAACCCTCCCCCGCATATTCTTTCACAGCGTCCATACCCATATCATCTGTAACAGCCACACCGTCGAACCCCAGCGTATCCCGCAGCTCCCTGTGAATGACGGCCGATAACGACGCAGGCACCTCGGGGTCGATAACATCATAAACCGTGTGCCCCACCATAACCGCAGGAGTCTTGCCCTCCGTGGCGTTTATCCCCGCCTCAAAGGGAATGTAATCACGTCCCGCAAATTCGGAAAGCTCCCGCCCGTCATGCGCCGCTCCCTTGTGGGTGTCGGTGTTCTCGCCGTAGCCGGGAAAATGCTTCAGACAGCTTGCGATCCCCGCCTTGTCCGCCGCAGAGACCATAGCCCTTATGCCCTCAGCAGTGTTCTGCGCCCCCTGCCCCAGAGTCCTCGGATATATGTAGCTTGTGCTGTCTGTGGAAATGTCCGCCACAGGCGCAAGATTAAAGTTTATCCCCAGGGACAGCAGCAGCCGTGCCTTTTCGCTGCCGTCAATTTCCAGCAGCTCCGTGCCGCCTCTGTTGTATAAAAGCTGCGGAGAGGAAAAAGGCTCATCCCTGAACTCCCCGAACTTGCTCACACGCACCACCGTGCCGCCCTCTTCGTCCACCGCAATAAACGGCGCAATCTTTGCAGCCTTAGCGATCTCTCTTGTAAACTCCCGGACCTCATCACGGCTTCTCTTCTCAAAATCCTCCGCATAAAGGGTGTACCCCCCGAAGGCATATTTTTCCATTTCCGCCGCCGCATTTTCGGGACACCTTGCCAGCAGCAGCTGACCTATCTTTTCCTCCGCTGTCATACCCGCCGCAATTTCCGCAGCCCTGTCCGTCTGCTTCTGGAGCACTTCCGCCGCCCTTGCAGCAGCCTTTTCCTCCTCGGAAATTTCCGTTTCGCCGGGCTCCTCGCTCTGCGCAAACTCCCTCGGGTCGGCAAGAGTGCCCATTACCGCAGGGGCATTTTTGCCGATATTGGCGTCATTTTCCAAAAAATTATTCACCTTTGCCTCCACCGCATCGCAGCCGGAAAAAGCGGCCGTCAAAGCGCAGATCATCGGCAGCAGCGCCCCCGCCGCCCTTCTCATAAAGCTCTTCATTGGATTTTTTTGCACACAGTGAACAAAGTACACACAGTTCACACGGCGTACACTGCCGCCCCCTTTCGGAAATTTTATTAATTTAATTATAAACCCTTTTTTACAGAATGTCAAGTTTTTTGCGAATAAATTTTTTATGACGCATAAAATACAGGGCAGATACCACAGCACAAGCATACTGCCGTGCAATGCCCTGCCCTTACCGTCGTAAAATTTTAATCCTCCGGCACATATCTGAAGCTTAAAATAAAATCGTCAAATGAATCCGCTACCAAATATAAAGGTAATTCTTTATTTTCATCATCATGCGCCAGCAGATAAATTTTCCCGAAATTATCTGCCTTTACGCCTATGCAAGCATAATCGCCGCCCGGAACATCGGCAAACGGCATTACATCATCGCACCACATTTCAACAAAATCGCCGACCCTGTCGGCAAATCCCCGTAAACTGTATAAATTATCCAAAAAGCAAAGTCTGCTGTCGTCGAGTACAGGACAGTCCTCAATAACCGGAAACCACCAATCGTCCGCAACATATTCATAAATGTTGGTCGTCAAAAACTCCTTTAATACATCAGGAATATTAACACCGTATCTTTTTTCCACAGCTTCGATCTCCAATATATCAGCACTTTCATCCTCAAAAGGCTCTTCCTTATCAAGTATCTCATCAAGCTTTTTTATAACCTTCTCATTCATAATAAAACACCTCTCAAAAAAAAGCAGCCGGCTTTAATCACCTGCTGCCTATTTAACTGGTGCGGATAATGTGACTTGAACACACACGGTATTGCTACCACTAGAACCTGAATCTAGCGCGTCTGCCGATTCCGCCATATCCGCATATCATCATTGACAAATAATATTATATCACATTATTTCGGGTTTGTCAAGAGTTTTTTCAAAAATTTTTCCAAACACGAGGAATTTTTCGGAAAAATTCCCATAAGCGGTATCGGCGGACATATTCCCTCTTCATTAATTAAACTTTCACACCAAAGGTACGCTGAAACTTAGGGGATTACCGCTGACTTTCAAACTTCCCCCGTTCATATCCGCACCGAACACCCCTACCTAAGCCATCACCACTACTCCCCGAATTTCTTGGCATACTTGTAAAAAACGGCCTCCGTAAACGGGTCATACCACAGATCGCTCACATCCTCATGAGTCAGGAAATACTTAGCCTCGCAGGAAACGGGAACAGCATAAGCCCCCGAAATAAACGCAGTTTCAAACTCCGCAGCCGCCTCCCCCTTTTCGGAAACATTAGCCCCTCCCGACAGCGCCGCAGCCCTGCCGCTTAAAATATCATCCCTGTTCCCCGCCGCAGCCGCCGCAGCCTCTCCGAAATCGGAAGCCTGCCCGAACCCGGGGCACACCGTCCCTATCCGAAGATCGTACTCCCCCGCCGATACCCGTCTTTCATACTCCCCTGCGCTCTCATAAACGGGAGTGCAGTAAAAATCCAGTTCCCGCTCAAAATCCTCCACAACCGCCTCCACCGCTTTCGGTGACGGATAATCATCGCTTACCAGCAGAAAAAAGCTGTTAAAATCCACCTCGCTGTGCTCCCCTCTGAAATTATCCCACACCGCACGGGGAGAATTCGTTTTATAAACGTCCGCACCAACCCCTGCGCAAATATCCCGAATGCCCTTGCCCCCGCAGATAAGCCCCTCGGGAAAAACTCCCCCCGACGGCATACTCCCCTCCCCTAAATTTCCCACTAAATTATCCCTGTCAATAACGCTGCACAGCGCCTGCCTCGCTCCCGCATTTTCCCCTGTCACAGACCCCGGAGCGAACATCAGAAAGGACGTGCCGCAGTAATATTCCCTTATCGAATATTCACGGCTCACCTCTTTTGTGTATTCCTCCCTGTTGTAAGCGGCATATCCCTCGCAGTAAGCGTTGTTTTTCAGCTCCGCCTCCGGCCTGTTCCCCGAAATCTCAATATGCACCGAACGTGGAAAGGTCCTGTACCCCTCATGGGAATTAGCCCCGATACGCTCTAAAATGATCCTGTTCTCCGTCCAGTACGGGTCATAATTCCAGTCGGTAACATAGAATGCGCCGCAGCAATAGGTGTCCTCGGCAGACAAGCCATACCGCCCCCTTGTTGCCGCAAAAAGCTCTTCATTGCAGGGGGAAGCGGCAGGGTGAGCCATAAGCCGCAGGAAATCGCAGTCGGGGCTTACAAGCTTTATTTCCAGCGTATAGTCGTCCACCGCCCGAACGCCCATATCAAGGGCATTCCCGTCGTAATAATCCATAGCCCCCCTTATGCAGGAAAAGACCCCTGTATGCGGCGAATGTGTCTCGGGGGTGTAAATGCGTTTAAAGGCGTATTCGTAGTCATGGGCGGTCAGCGGCAGGTCGTCCCCCGAAAGCCCACGCCAGAAAAGGCCGCTCCGCAGCCTGAACGTATATGTTTTTCCGTCCTCGGATATTTCGCAGCCGTAAGCCGCCCCGAACGCCACATTCCCCTCGCCGTCAATATCGGTAAGGGTGGCGTAAATATTTTTTATCACATATACCGAGCTGCTGTCCTCCGCCAGCTGCGGGTCAAGGTTTCGGGGATTTTCGTCAATTACCGCAAAAAAATTCCCGCCGCTGCCGTCGTCCTCCTCGCCGCAGCCGCCGAAATTCACCGATATAAGTATGACCGTAAGCAAAATCAAGAGCCTTTTCAAGTGTCTTTTCAAGAGTCTTTTCAAGACATTTTTCCCCCCGAGGATAATATTTTACATTCTGAATGTCTCTCATTTTTGATACACCGCAGATGATTTTTTCGGTCACACCGACCCGATTAATTATTAATAATCACCGCTTCTCCGCACTCCAGAGATTTTTTAACGTCGATTATCCTCTGATTGGAGCTGCCTCTGAATTTCAGGGTAAGGTCACGGAGATGCTGTACAAAAGGGCCGTCCACCAGCAGGTCTGTGACTTCCAGAAGCTCCCTCCAGCCGTTTTCGGGAGCAGCCCCCGCCAGCAGCTGTTCAAAGGTATAGCCGCTGTAGGTGACAATGTTAAGCCCTGTTTTCCTGAACTGCTCACCCAGCCACGCAAGCTTTGCTGCCTGGCAGAACGGTTCTCCCCCGCTGAATGTCACTCCGTCCAGCAGCGGATTTGCCGCCGCCTTATCCAGCAATTCCCCCATTGTGACGTCCCTGCCGCCGTCAAAATCGTGAGTGCCGGGGTTATGGCAGCCCTCGCAGTTATGGGGACACCCCTGGACGAATATTGTCAGCCTTATTCCGGGGCCGTCCACTATAGAATCGTTTATGGTATCTGCTATTCTCAGTTTATCTTCTCTGTTCAAGGTGAACTTATACCTCTTTTTTATAAAACTTCTCTGCCTGTCGGCTGTCGGGCTGTTGCTTGCCAACTTGACGGAGATATCGCTTTACTTTATTTGCAGCTGTAAGCGACTTCGCCCTAACGGGCGGCAGCGATGAAAATGTGCAACTAAAAGTTGCACGCAACATTCGTTGCACATTTCTATGCTGCACCGCCGCCCGATTTGGGGTTTACTGCAATTGTAAGATTACATGAATAACGTTCATTCACTATAACCCTTTTCATAACGTCGGGCGGCGGTTTTTGGGGTGCTCTTGAAATGCTTTAGTTTGCAGTGTGCTGTAAGAGGGGGCTGTTTTGCAAAAACACATTGCCCCCCGTCCCCCGCAAGGGCTGTTTTGCAAAAACATATCGCCCTCTGACCCGCCAAAGGGGTTCCCCCTTTGGAAACCCAAGTGGGGGGGGTGACATTTGTCGTCACCAGTGCTCTTGTAGGCGTTTTTTGTACACAAACATTTACAAACATCTAGCCTCTAGCCCTCTTAATTTCTAGCCTCTAGATGGGTAAACCGTCTTATTCTCTCATGCGCATACCCGTGCTCTTCCTCACGTCTGCCGCACTTAGGGCATACCTCGTTTATTATGCCCATATACCCGCATATCGGGTCACGGTCAACAGGATGATTTATCGAGCCGTACCCGATCCCCGATTCCTTCATACATCTTACAACCTTTTCAAAGGCGTCCAGATTGTTCACAGGGTCTCCGTCCAGCTCCACATAGCTTATGTGCCCCGCATTGGTCAGCTCATGGTAAGGCGCTTCTATCTTTATCTTATCAAACGCATTGATAGGATAGTACACAGGCACATGGAAAGAGTTGGTATAATAGTTCCTGTCCGTAACTCCCTCGATCTCCCCGAATATCTTCTTGTCTATCTTCACGAAATGTCCCGAAAGCCCCTCGGCAGGGGTCGCAAGAAGGGTAAAGTTCATACCCGTTCTTATGGTTTCCTCGTCCATTCTCTCCCTCATTCGGGTGATTATCTCATACCCCAGCTTCCGTGCGTCCTCGTCCTCGCCATGGTGCTTGCCCACCAGCGCTTTAAGGCACTCCGCAAGCCCTATGAATCCCACGGACAGTGTGCCGTGCTTGTAAACCTCTCCCACCGAATCGTCCGGTCCCAGCTTTTCCGAATCTATCCAGACCCCCTGCCCCATAAGGAACGGGAAATTCCTGACCGTTTTCTGCGCCTGGATATTGTACCTGTCCATAAGCTGCTTGCAGACAAGGTCCATCATTTCCTCCAGACTGTCAAAGAACGCCCCCACATTGTGGTTGGCTTTAATGGCAAGTCTCGGCAGGTTAATAGATGTAAAGCTAAGGTTGCCCCTCCCCGTGACGATCTCTCTTGACGGGTCGAAATGGTTGCCTATAACTCTTGTGCGGCAGCCCATATAAGCCACCTCTGTGTTATAGTCCCCGGGCTTGTAATATTTAAGGTTAAAGGGTGCGTCAATAAAGGAGAAGTTGGGGAACAGCCTCTTTGCGGACACTCTGCACGCCAGTTGGAACAGGTCATAATTGGGCTCTCCCGGGTTATAGTTGACCCCTTCCTTGACCTTGAAAATGTGAATGGGGAACAGCGGTGTTTCGCCGTTTCCGAGACCCGCCTCATGAGCGAGCATTACATTTTTCATCACCATGCGCCCCTCCGAAGAGGTATCCAGCCCGTAATTTATCGAGGAAAACGGCACCTGCGCCCCCGCCCTGCTGTTCATGGTGTTAAGGTTGTGCACCAGCGCCTCCATTGCCTGGAAAGTGGCTCTGTCGGTCTCCTTGAGCGTATTTTGGGCAACATATGTCTGAATGCGCTCCGCATCCTCCTCGGAAATTATCGCCAGCAGCTTCTCCCTCTCCGCTTCCTTGTAGCCGTTATTATTGTCAAGAATGGGGTAAATATTCTTTTCATGGAGAATTTCCTCTGCAATCCTGTCCGCAATTTCCTGCCCATCGTCCTGCCTGCCCATCATTTCCAGAGCTCTTGCCAGATTGTAGACATATTTTCTGCGGTAGGTTTTCTTTATCCCATCCGCCATGGCATATTCAAAATTGGGAATACTCTGCCCGCCGTGCTGGTCGTTCTGATTTGACTGAATGGCAATGCACGCCAGCGCCGAATAGCTGGAAATATCGTTAGGCTCACGGAGATACCCATGCCCCGTGGAAAAGCCGTTCCTGAACAGCTTTATAAGGTCTATCTGACAGCAGGTAGACGTAAATGTATAATAATCGAAATCGTGAATGTGTATATCGCCCTCACTGTGAGCCTTTGCAGTCCTCTGGTCAAGAACGTACATTTCATAGAACTGCTTTGCGCCCTCCGAGCCGTATTTGAGCATGGTGCCCATAGCCGTGTCGGCGTTTATATTGGCATTTTCCCTTTTAATATCGCTGTCCTTGGCAGGCTTAAAGGTCAGGTCCTCATATATCCTCATAAGCTTGGTGTTCATTTCCCTTGCCCTTGTCCTGTCTGCACGGTAGAGGATATACGCCTTTGCCGTGCGGGCGTGCCCCTCCTCCACAAGCACCTTTTCCACAATATCCTGGATCTGCTCCACACTGGGGATACAGCTGTTACCGTAAACCTGTTCGCACATATCGCAGACCTTTACCGCCAGCTCGCACGCCTCCCTGTAATCCGTGCCTCCGACCGCCTGAGCGGATTTATAAATGGCCTTTTCGATTTTTTCAATATTGAATGTGTCCCTGCGGCCATCTCTTTTAGTGATATGTGTGATCATCTTTGCTATCTCCTTTGACTTTTGCAAATTTAAAAATATGCCCGACCTTTTCCGAGCATGAAATGCCTGCGTTATCAGAGCTGCCGAACATAATGCCGTAATTAAAAATATCACAGCGCAACAGTGCAACAATGTAACGCCATTTCATAAATACCATATATAGTATTTAAAACTGCACTAATTTACAGTATATAGTATTTGTGCGTACTTGTCAACAGATTTTGAGATGAATTAACTGCCAAATAAATGCGATAATTTTTGTATATTTTGCACCTTGACAAACCGCAAGCCTTTATACACTGGCATTTGGGGGCTGTCATATATTTCACGTCAAAAATTCAAAAGCGTGTTCCTTTTGCGGAACACGCTTGGTAACCCGAAAACAAACTGCTGATCAAAGGCTTTTCACAATCGCCGCTGTCACATGACCTGCGGGGGAAAAGCCACCCAACATAGGGATCTTTAAAGTACGTAAATTGTAAAAAGCGATTTGATCAGCATATCCAGAATTATTCGATTGTGAAATAGGAGTATATAAATCCGTCATATCTTTCTTTTCCCTGCCCAATGCCGTCCGGAAAATACATAATAGGTATCACTCCCCTGTATTTTCCCGGGCTAAGCCTACCCTCGTAATATTCCGTTACAATATCTGCGCTGTCCTCGAAAAGCTGCGGGCAGTCGCCATCGCATATCATCTGTCCGTGCGGCACCAAAGCAAATCCCGTGCCTTCTTCACACTGTCTTTCGAGCCTTTCCCATTTGCCGCCGCTGTATTTTTCGACCTCTGCGCCTTCGGCGCCGAAGCCAAACATAAAATAAATTATATTTTCCGAACTGTAAAATATCGGCAAATGTATCTGCCGGGGAATATCCTCCGCATAAATCGGCTCCCTGAGATTTTTGGCATAAACCACCGGCTCGGCGGTTTTACCCGTAAAAACGCCGTTTTCGTCAAAGGTGTATATCTTGTCCTCTATCTGCACGTCCCCCGTGGCAGCGCCGCCCTCGTAATAAAAGTAATACCTATTGCCGTTGATATTTCTCCAGCCTGCCTGGCGTTTGCCGTTTTTATAATAATTTCTTGCGCCTGTAGAAGTATTTTTCGTCCAGCCGGTGTATTCACCCGCCGATATTCCGTCGTTATCAAACAAATACTTAATGCCGCCTATTGAAACAAGCCCTTTGGCATAGCTGCCGTCCGCCAATTCATAGCGTGTGCCGTTTTCCTGCCAGCCCACGGCGGAAGCTGTTACAGACGCTGCCCGTAATACAAATACAGCAAGCAAAACGCTTAATAATTTTTTCATATAATACTCCTTTCGGATTCAGCCGGAAACGGTTATATACAGCCCTTTCCGAACCGGTCTATCACAAACCTGTCCATTATGAAAACCGTAAACTGCATGAATTATTTCTTATCCCCCGTCAAAATCCTGTTGATGTTCAGCAAAAACAGCGTTCCCGCCGTAAGAGCGGAGGTAATGTCGGAGATCGGCTCGGCAAGATAGATCCCCCGAACGCCCATAAACCCCGGCAGTATCAGCGCCAAAGGAATAAGCAGTATCACCTTTCGCAGACACGCCAGAAACAGGGAAATTTTCGCCTGTCCCAGTCCCACAAAAGCGCACTGTGCCGCATTCTGTATCCCGAAAATAGTCATCCCGCAAACGAACATGGGCATATATTCGCAAACAGCGTCCAGCAGTGCCGCTTCATCGGTGAAAATCCCCCCGAAAGCCCTCGGGAACGTCATTACAAGACAGGTAAGAATGCCCATTACCGAAACAGAAGTCACAAAGCATATCCTATAAGCAGCCCTAACCCTCTCGGGCTTTTTCGCCCCGTAGTTAAAGCTGATTATGGGCTGCACCCCTTGATTGAACCCTGCGCTGAGCACCGTCAGCAGCTGCATTACGCTTTGCATTATAGTCATTGAACCCACATATAAATCGCCGCCGTATTTCTTCAGTCCGCTGTTGAACACCACATTTATAAGGCACTCGGTAAACTGCATTATAAAAGGCGAAATGCCCAGTGCGCATATGCTGCCAAGCAGCGCAGGGTCAATGTAAGGTCTCCCGAAAAATAACCTTATCCCGCTTTTGTCCGAGCGCAGAAAGCTCACCGTCCACACAGCGCTTGCCGCCTGTGAAATGACCGTTGCAAGGGCAGCCCCACGCACGCCCATTCCAAGGCCGAATATGAAAACAGGGTCTAAGATGATATTCAGCAAAGCCCCTATAAGCACCGTCAGCATAGCCGTCCCCGAACGCCCCTGACAGGTGATGAACGGGTTCAGCCCCAAGGACATCTGCACGAACACAGTCCCCCAAAGATAAATAAAAAGATAGCTCTCCCCATATCCCACCGTGTCCTCGCTTGCCCCGAACGCCATTAAAACAGGGTGCTTGATAATTTGCAGCACACAGGTGAGCACAGCCGAAATGCACAGCAGACTGAAAAAAGCCGTCCGCAGCATTTTCTGCGCCCGTTCCCGCTCGCCCTTTCCAAGGCTTATTGCAGCCAACGGCGCGCCTCCCGCTCCCACCAGCTGTGAAAAAGCGGAGATCAGCAAAATTATGGGGAACGTTACCCCCACCCCCGTCAGCGCCTTGTCCCCCGCCTCGGGTATGTGCCCTATGTAAACACGGTCAATGATATTGTACAGCAAATTTATTATCTGCGCCGTTATCGCAGGCAGCGCAAGCTTTACCACCAAGGAGGGTATGGGCGCATTACCCAGTTCCTCGTCCCTTGTCTGTGCCATTTTTCAAAACCTTCTTTTTAAATGAAACTGTGATTTTTATTATAGCACATTTTCGGGAAAATTGCAAGTATTTTGCAATTTTGCCGTAAAATGCAAAACGCCCTTGCCAAAGGGCAAAGGCGGAGCGCAAAAAAGTGTTTTCTTTTTTATTCATGCTGCCGCATTTTAACGCTGTTCCAATAATCGTAGTTGAACGACCCTGTATATTTGATAAGGCTTATCATATCGTCATATGACTGAATGGGACCGCCATAGTCCGTTATTTCCCACAGCCTGCCATCGCAGGAGAGAAATATCCACGAGGGATAGTAATATCCAATTTCACCGATATATATAGGGTGTTCGCCGGCTTCCTGTTCAAGCTTTTTCAGCTCATTATAACTACAGCCGTAGTCTTCGGAAATAATATGGAATACAAAATCACCTGTCTTATTTTTTATGCTGCCATTCCTATCGAAAAACCATTCCTCCGCCAAGCCGTAAAACTCACGGAAAATATCCTTCTGCTGTTCGGTAAGGGTTATCCCCTTGCCGCTGTAATAGCTTTCCACTTCGCTGATATCGACATTTCTGCCCTCATACCAGCCTGCCTTTTTGAGGCACTGTACAGCCCTTTCTTCCGGTGTGCCTGTCAGCAGGGTCTGTTCTTCAAGCATAGGTGTTCCTCCTTTTCATAAGAGGCGGTAAGCCTCCGAAATAATAAGAAAATATCGTATAAAAAATCTCCCCCAACAAGTTAAGGACGATCTTGATTTATGGTTTATCCACAGCCGACAGCCTTTTCTTATTTGTACATTTCTTCAAGTTTGCGGTAGTATTCGCCTTTTGCACCCCGATACATGGTATTGTTGTACAGCATAAGAAATTCCTCATCATCAAGAGAGGTTTTCCCTCCGTCCAGAATGCTCTTGTAAATGCTGTATGCCTTTTTGAAGTCCCCGGTCATTTTGCTTTCAAGCTGCTTGCCGTCTGCCGAATGATAGGCATTATAGGCGGTCTTGTATTCCTCCGCCTCTATTGCATAGTAATTTTCGGGACGGGAAGCGTTGTAGGCCTTTTTCTTTTCAATAAGACCGTCAAGCCTCTCCTGCACATACCGGTCGACAAGCTTATCCCTTTCCGCTGCACTTTTTGGTGAATTGGGATCTTGATACTGATTATAGATTGCCTCCACCCGTGCTGCGCCCGCAAATGTTCCGTAAGGGTCAACCACAGCATTCCAATTTACTTCCAGATTGCCCATTGATTTTATCGCACTTCTGAATTCATCAAGATCGGAAACGATCTCTGCGGAAAACATTGCCGAATCCGATTCCTTTTTCCGTGCCGTGAACTGCTTATCTCCAATCGACAAAGTGAAAGTATCGGTATTGCTTGCAGGCTTTGTCTCGGTCTCGGTTTTATTCTTATCCTGCGTTTTGGGCATAGCATCGCTTGGCAGCTTATTTGCTGCTTTCATATAGTTGTTTGTTATAATTTTCATATGGCACTCTCCTGCTTATATATTTTCAGACACCTTATCTTATCATATATATCGTCATTTATAAACTATTCTTTAGGTTATTCATAAAATTCCCTGTAAAAAAATTCGTTTCATTCATTTGAGAAATAAAATACTGTTTGCAGCAAACAAAAAAGATGTTCTGCAGAAAAACTGCAAAACATCTTTAACTGGTCGGAGTGACGGGACTTGAAAGCTATGTTTCGATTTCCGTTCATTCGAGCATATTTTGTAAACGGCGATATTACGCAATTTCTATACAGATAAAATCCCTTGGTTTTGAACATATTCTATCTTATTTAAGATTAAGAGAATTGGTCCTAAAAGTTGTCCGAGAGTTGTCCAACTGCTAAACATTCATTTTCTGAAAACAAACAAATATTCGTGAGCAATCAACAGAAAATTATATTTAATACTGTTGGTTTTCCAATGCCCGGTATTCTTACAATTGTGCTGTTCCTTGATTATAATTTCCTTTAAGGTAAATCCTGCGTCCTGAAAGATTTTCATAACATCAAAACTCATTGGTATCATACAACCCTTTTGCCTTGTATCTCCCATAAGAACAGCGCAGAATTTATCTTTTTTCAGTACACGGTAACATTCCTCGGCAACAGGCTTCATTGCTTCAAGAAAATCCTTTACATTAAGCAATGATAAATCGCCCTCTAAACCGCTGCTGTACTTGATTATGTTTGCGTATGGCGGATGCGTGGCAATAAAATCAATACTGTCCTTATTAATAAATGACAGGTTCTGAGCATTGCCCTGACGTATATACACATTTCCGCAAGGCGAAAATTTAAAATCAACTGCTTGTCTGCAAAGTTCTACTGCCTGCGGGTTAATATCAACACCGATAATATTCCTGTTAAGCAGCTTTGCTTCAATAAGTGTCGTACCCCCGCCTGCAAATTGGTCAAGAAGCATATCACCCTCCTGCGAGTATCGCAAAATAAGGTTTCTCGGAATATACG
>CAZGAZ010000083.1:0-13969 GCA_964523835.1 uncultured Ruminococcus sp. | reverse complement strand
AAGAACCCCCCTCCCCTCTCTTTGGGTTGTCTCCTTTGCACCATCACTTGCAGTTACCAGATAAGTCAAGCATTCCGCAAACAAAGTCACATTTCGTTTACACAGGCAACTCACAACTTCAAACAAAAAAAGCTTTTCAAAAACTCATTCACAGAAACCACAAAAGCCGCTCCACGGCGTGTGAGTGGAACAAAGCCATATCCCCGGCGTTTGAGAGGGAAACAAATCCCGGCAGCGTTAGAGCGTCAGAACTTCCTGTCAATATCATATCCCCTGAAAATTCTTTCCTTTTTCCGCCGCCTGCCCTTAACGGACTTGTTACGCTCCGCAACCTCGATCATTCTCCGACGGAATTCCTCTCGCCTCATCTCACGGACCTTCTGCCGCTCCGAGCAGAAAATGATCCGCCTTGCCGCCGCCTCTGCGTAGAAATAATTGTCCCTTATCTCCACCGAATCCACCTGTTTTCCCCCCGTGTTAAAATACCAGTGATCGAATTCCGCACGCCCCTGCCCGTCGTCATTGTAGCATAACCAGTCCGCCCTGTCCTCAATAAACCGGGCCTTTGTCTTGATGATTATCTTCCTCTCCGTGCAGGTCACCTGCTCCACATCAGCCAAAGACACCACCCAAATCCGCTTGTAATCTATAAGCTCCCCCTCACTCCTCGCCGAGGAAACATACTCCGAAACAACCATCTGCTCCCCTAAGATCTCAATGTAGCTGTACTTGCCATGCCCCCGTAAGCTGCGGTTCATCTTCGCCGTCACCAAAACCGTCACCGTAAACGCATAAAGCAGCGTAACATACAGCACCCCGTAAAACATCCTGTAAAGCTCCGGCGGCGCATCCATTTTCCCGATAATCAGCAGTGAAATAACAGTCAGCGCTCCCGCCATAGTCACCGAGGGAATATTAAGCAGCAGCAGCAGCTTGTTGTAACGCTTTGCAATGACCCTCTCCGCCGAGCGTATCATTTTGTGAGCCATGAGCATATCCCCCCTTGACCGGTAATAATAAGCAAAAAGACAGATTTCATAAATTGCAGTTTAATGTGCACACAAAAGCAGCCAAGAGCGCTCACGCCGTTTGGTTACTTTCGTGTACACGCAAAACCGCACAATCATATAACACATCAGTCCAGCCCGAACTCATTCAGACTCCGCTGAACCTCCCTCAGCGCCGCACGGCGCTCCATATAATCGGGAATCACCTGCTCCACCGTTTCCCAGAACGCAGGGCTGTGATCCATGTGGAGCGTGTGGCAAAGCTCGTGAACTATCACATAATCAATAAGTCTTGAATCCGCCGCAATAAGCTTCCAGGAAAGGTTTATCACACGCTCCGAGGAACAGCTTCCCCAGCGGGTTTTCGCCGAATTTATCCGAACCGTGGAAATTTCGACCCCCATTCTGTCCGCCAGCAATTTGGTGCGGGTGGTAAGGGTCTCCTTGGCAATACCCGTGTAAAGCCTGCGCAGATAAGGTATCAGTTTTTCCAGATTCACATTCTCCGGCAGATGAAAGCACCCGTCCGAATAACCGTAGGGCTTCATATGATCCACAGGGCACATCTCCCCCAGAAAAGGCAGCTCTGTGGGATTTTCCGCCAGCCTGCGCCCCCTTGCCGTGCCCCGCTTGGCAGCCTCGTCCGTGTGTTTTTTCAGCCAGTCAAGCTTTGATTCCACAAAGCTGTCTATCTTGTCCGCAGGAGTGCCGAAAGGGGCACGGACAATTACACTGCCGCTGTTTTTGTCGACCGAAAGGGAAAGAGTGCGCCTGTTGCTTCGTTTAAGTTCATATTCCATTATATCGCCTCGTTGATATATTATCCCGAAACCTATTGAACGACCTGTTATCGGGAGCTTTGGCATTATCGGGGATCCCCGTAAGCCGCACTTTCATTTATATAATTATATCACATTTTATGTGGGATTTTATTAGCGTAATGTAAATTTTTACAGGGTGATTTTATGGAATTTTCATAAATAGAAACGAAATGCCGTGCGCATAAAAACAAATAAGAGACGGACTGCTGCAAGCCCGCCTCTTAAAAGATCTGCACACGCTGCTGACAAAATGTCAGCCCGACAGCCTATCCTGCCGCCTTGCTGCCTTATTATTTGACAGCACTTTACTCCTCATTTTCCTCCGCCGTCAGAATTATCTCCACATCCACATTGCCGTCAGCCCTTGCAAGCGTCAGCACCATCTTGTCGCCGACCTTTTTCCTTGCCTTTGCCGCCGTCAGTTCATCCATAGAGGTTATCTCCTTGCCGTCAGCCGCAACGATTATGTCGCCTGCGCATATACCCGCCGCATCCGCAGCGCCGCCCTCCATGACCGCACCGACCATAATGCCCTTGTTCACAGGCAGATTGTAGTATCTTGCAATGGAGCTGTTAATGTCCGTTCCCGAAATGCCGATCTGCGGCGCAGAAACATAACCCTTGTTCATAAGATCGCTAATTATAGGCATAGCGTCAGTAATGGGTATCGCAAAGCCCATGCCCTCCACCGTGTACGTGCTGATCTTTGAGGACGTTATCCCTATGACCTGCCCGTATTCGTTGATGAGCGGACCGCCCGAGTTGCCCGGGTTAATTGCAGCGTCCGTCTGGATAAGTATCATTTCCGCCGTGCCGCCGCCTGAAAGTTCAACGCTTATCGACCTGTTAAGCCCCGAGATTATCCCCTCCGAGGTGGAAAGCCCCAGCCCCAGAGGATACCCGATGGCAACAGCCTTGTCGCCCATTGTAAGCTCGTTTGAATCGCCGAATTCCGCAGCAGCAAAGCCCGTCCCTTCGATCTTGAGCACCGCAATGTCGCTGTAAGGGTCTGCGCCGATAATTTCAGCCTCGTACTCCGTTTCCTCATCGCCCGAAAGAATGACCGTTACCTCGTCCGCATTTTTAAGCACCGACTTGTAGGAAATCCCGCCACCGAAGAAATACTCAAAAATATCGTCATATCCCCCGCTGAAGGGATTGATATTATTCCTTCCGCCGTCCGTCACCCGCTCCTTGACCTCTGTCTGAATCACATGAGCATTGGTGATAATATAGCCCGCCTCGCTGAGAATTATCCCCGTACCCGTGGCGCTCTGCCCCTCAAAATCCGAGTGCACGCTCACCACCGACGGCGAGACCTTTTCAACTATCTGCTTTGTAGTAAGCGCCCCGTTCCTGTCCGCCGCCAGCAGACTGCTGACCGTCCCCATCTGATCGCCCAGATTAACGCCGCCCTCAGGCTTTGAGTTTATCGCAGGCACGCTGATACTCTCCTGCTCCGTGACCTCCTGCCCCGCCAGCCTGCTTTGCAGATACGCCCCGCCGAAGCCGCTTGCGCCGCCCACCAGCGCCACCGATAAAATCAGCGCAGCCGTTTTTCCTGCGCCGCCCCTCTTCCTTTCCTTTTCCTCGGGCACGTCTATATAGTTGTAATTATTTTCATACATAAAGCATTGCTCCTTTTCAAAATTCAAAAAGCCGGAAACTTACATAACTTCCCGAATTTTCTTGAATTCATTTTCGGGAAACACCGTCTCCCGTTTCTCTTTCAATGATTATATCATACTCCCCTTATGTGAAATTTTCGTGATATTGCATTGAAAAGCTATGTAAAAGTGTATGTAAAATATATACGGAAAATTTTCACATTTTATCCGGATATTTCAATTTTTTTAAAATTTAAAGTCTGTCTTTTATTTTGATACCGTCCCTTTACCCCATGTTCTTCGCAGTATTTCCGCAGCCACTCCAAAGCCTCTCCGCAGGCGCTAAGATAATCGTGATGATTGAAGCTGAATAAATAAGTATACTCCCTGTCCGTCACATAAAATTCATTTCCGTAGCTGTTGTAATACATATCCGCAAGCGCCTCCCCGTTTTCAAAAACATAAACCTCTTCATTATTGCCGGCGTAAGCAATAAACAAGCACTCATTCTCCCCTGTAAATTCGGCGATCCACCTGTAAGCCTCAGGATCGCACACCGAGTAATCTTCGGTAAAATAGCCGTCCCACAGCCAGTGCAGTATCCCCGAACCTCTGTAAACGGTAAATTTTTCCGTAATATCACTCAGTATTTTCAAGGCTTCTTCATGACTCAGCCTTACCGCACTTTGCCCCGATTCGGATAAAGCCTCGTCAATATCCTCGGTTACATAATTTTTCATAACGCCGCCTCTTTCCGGAAAATTTTTCCGTTAAACTATTATATCATATCCCCCCGTCCCTGTCAATCAAAAAATGCGGCAGTCTGCTGTAAATAAGCCGCCATAAACAGACCGCCGCATAAAAGCTATCCTTATCCCGCCTTGATAAACGCCCCGGGATAATCCTTTCTGACCTTTTCAAGATATTTTTCCGCATTCTCCCTGCTTGAAAAAGCCCCTACCTGAACATAGTACCGGGCATTGTCCGAACCGCCCTCCATAAGCTTTCCGACCTTGCTTTTAAACACTGCAAACCGCCCGTTTGCAACCTCTGCGCTCTGATATTTCGTAGGCGACCACCACAGCGGGCACTGCTTCCCCGTCACATCATAATGTCTTATTATATCCTCCGAGGTCAGCCCGAACTTTTTCAGCAGATAAGCGCATAACTCCGCCAGACTCTCCTCTGTTTTCTCATTGAATTTCCCCGTGCTGTCCGGGTGACAGCATTCTATCGAAATACTGTACCCATTCGCATGATTTGTGCAGTAACTCCATTCGTCAAGCGGAATGCACTGAATGATCTCCCCCTCCAGCCCTATCACAAAATGCGCCGAAACATACTTCCCGCCGTTCTTCTGATTCTCAAAATAATTCCTGTTTGCAATGGCGCTTGACCCGGGATTACCCACATAATGCACAGCGATCTTAGTCACCTTTTCAAGCTTTATCCCCGGCCTGCTGAATTTGTTTACCGTTAAAAAATTCTCTGTAATTTTCATTTCATATCCTCCCTTACATCATAACTGCTGCCCGCTTTTTTCCCGAGCGGTCTCGTTTTTATCATTTTCATCTCTTATCTGCCTTAGCGCATCCACCAGTTTCCTCGGCAGCTTAACGCCTAAAGCCTCAATATTTTCCAGCAGACTGAGTCCCTCGTTTCCTATGTAATAAAGCGCCACAGCCGCCCTGAAAATATCGCCCGACTGCATAACATACACATCAATAAAATGAGCAACTCCCACCAGTACGATCATGCAGACCTTTTTCACTATTCCCCAGAAGCCGACCTCCGAGGATAACTCCCTTTTCTTTGCCGCCGCCATAACGCCCGTCACATAGTCTATGGAAATGAACGCCAGCAGCGTATACATTATCCCGTCCATACCGCCGAGGAACCCCGACACAGCGGCAATGATACCGCCTAAAACAATCTTTAGCCTGTCCATAACCTACCCCCCTTAAATTCTTACCGCATAAACGCCCGTTTCGGTATCCGTTTTGGATATTGAAAAGGCGATGATCTTTGCCCCCTCGGGCACAGTCAGGATCCCCTCTGCAGCGTCCGTAAAAGGACCGCCTATCAGGTCGTATGTGTTACTGGTTGATATATCATCGGTGCGTGTCCAGACAAATTTGCATTCATTGCTGTCGTCTTTGGCCTTGACGTAAATTGCACTGCCGGGTATTACGCTGTAAAAGATGATGTCCTCCGTTGTGCTGGCCTCCGCTTTGCCGTCTGACCGTATTTTCCAGTTCCGGTCAATTTTGCCATAGTTAAGTTTATAGCCAGCTTTTAAATTTGCACCGCTATCACCTCCTCTTGCAGCCCCGTTAAAAACCGATACATACGAATTTTTGGCTGCCACCTGAACCGTTCCGCTACCATTGACATAAACCGTATCAATATCGGTGCGCATATGGGCAACCGTGGCGGACATACCCGCATGAACGGTAATCACACCGTCCTCACCCGTGTTTTTCCCCTTGTAAATCGACGCCGTAATATCACCGTCACCGTCATTCATCACCTCAAAGCAGCGGTAATTCGCCGAAAACGTTACAGCGCATTCCGTCCCGTCAAGTGTGACCGTGGTGTTTCTCATTCCTGCATTTACTGTTCTCTCCATAAAAAATTCCCCCTTCAAACAACTATATAATACGGACTCTTGATACCTCTGTAATTAAATTCAAGTTCACTGTAACTGAAAGGCACAGTACCGAGACCGCCGACCGACCGTCCGTCCGGGTCACAAAAAGAAACCGGCGTGCTGATATATGACGAATCAAAATATATATTACTGATACGTGCAGCAGTATCACGGTCAACCCAGTCCTTGACCTCTTTTGTAATGTTTTTACCGTTTAACAGATTTGTCACCGTGATAATAATAGCGCTCGGGACCGCACCCGCAGCATACGATACACTCAGTCCGTTGCTTATGTCAACGACCTCCCCCGATGTTTTCCCCGATTTGTAAACCACCGGCATAAACTCGGTCGGGTTATTGTTTTTGACCGCCGAAAGAATGTCATACGCCACATCATCCTCCCCCGTAAACTCCTTTATCATTTGTTTCCCGATCCTTTCCTTGTCATAGTCAGACAGGTTTGAGTTATCGATCGAAGCGGTTATCTCCTTGATCATTCTCCCCGTTTCCGAGGGCACAATGCTGCCGTCCTCTTCTCTTTTTACGGGGTCTACATAATAAGGATCGTGCGTTTTTTCATCATTTTCATTATAGACAAACTGTTTATCGGAATCAATGGGATAGGGGGTCAGCATTCTGTAAGTTTTAACTTGATAACCCTTTGAGGATTTACCAAATGCCACTATTTTATCCGCATTATCAGAACCGGGATCAAATATGACTAATTGGTTCAAGGTTGCCTTATCCAATTCAACACCGGATTCAACCCCCACTACAACCACATAGTGTCCGTCCAACTCTATTATCACAGGCAATCCCTCAGATAAATAGGTTTTGATATCATCTAAATAATCATCATAGTTTTCTATATCTCTAACAATGCCTCCGTATTTCCCGTTTTCGCCTTTGTCTCTATTGTCGTATACTTGCTTGGCGGAAATCGTGTAATTATCCTGTTCCCATGCCTTTAATCCCATATCCTTGCGATTGCCGTTTTCATCATAAATGTAATTCCCGTTTACATCCGTTTCCCATGTCCAGTTGACCTCACGATTATCCTCATCATTCTCGTCGCCCCAATACAAAACGCTTATAGGAGTTATGCTTTTATCTCCATAAGTTATAGCCAGAATCATTGCAGTACAAGTTCCGCTGCAAAATGAATCTTCATCAACCAGGGAATTATTTAATTCTGTCACCAAGTCACTTTCTTTCTGAAAATAGCAATAATCAATAATCGATTCTCCTTTCGGAATATTTCCTCCGACCAAAATGTTGTAGACAAATTCCTCGCCGCTGTCCATTGTCTTTGTGATTGTGCCATCTTTATTGTCCTTAAATTCAAAACCATTTTCACTCATATCTTATCATCCTCCATTAATTTAAACTATATATTTTCACTTCACACTCAGGCAAACTTGCCTGTACTTCTTGCCGCTGCTGCTCTAAATCGACCAAATGCGTTTCTGCCGCATACAAATACTCCAAGCCACGAAGCTTACTAACACCCGTAATATCTGTAAGTGTATATCCATATTCTCCGTCACCAAGCGCATAAGAAGCACCGTTTTCACAGAGGGTCAACCTTTTAACAGAATAATTTTCCTCCACACCGTCAAACCCCGAATTATTGAGCTTTGTTTGATCCATTGTAAGCTCGGTCAGCGAACTCATACCATTGATAAAACTCAAATCGGTTATAGGGCACCTGTAAATACTGAGTGTTTCCACCTGCGACAAATTTTCCAGATATTCTCCTTCATAACTGCGACATGATGCTATACTCAGTTTTTTCAAAGAACTTATTCCCGATAACCAATCTTCATCCCAGACAACCTTTTTCAGAGTTATTTCCTCAAGATTTTCAAGCCCCGCAGCGCTGCCGCCGTTTATCAACTTTATGAATGCGCTCCCCTGTGCATTATCGTCAGTGATAATCAACCTCTTCAAATCCGGGTAATATTTAAGATTTCCAAGGTCAATGTATTGATAAGTCTTTACCTCTATGTAGCGTGCAATTTCCGTATCGACATCAATTTCTATCTCCTCACAGTCATAGGGAAAATTTTCGTTGTCGATCGTAAGCGTAAGACTTTCATCTTCCAACTTTCTCGCAAACCTGACCGAAACGCTCTTTAATTCCTCGGTCTCCACCGCAGCCTCATCGGTCACACTTTCCGTCACTTCCCCGGTCACATTTTCCGTTGTTTCTTCCGTTTCATCATTCGCCATTACCACACCCACAGAATCCGAAGCCCCCACATCAAGCGAAGCCACATTTTCCCCCACGCTGCTTTCCGCACAGCCCCCCAAAGCGAACATTACCGCCGCAGCCGTGGCAACTACAGTTGCCGCCGCCATTATCTTCTTTTCCATAATAACTAACCTCCATTAAATTATAATTAAAATTAACCATATATTTTCACTTCACACTCAGGCAAACTTGCCTGTACTTCTTGTCTCTGCTGCTCTACATCGACCAAGTCCTCTTCATTTATATACAAATACTCCAAACCTTTAAGCCTGATAACTCCCGTAATATCCGTTAAAGTGTATTCACACTTGCCATTGTCAAGATAAATATAATCATCATTTCCACTCATGGTCAGCCTTTTAACGGAATAATTCTCCTCCACACCGTCAAACATCGAATTATTAAGCTTTGATTGCTCCACACTAAGCTCAGTCAGCGAACTCATACCGTTGATAAAGCTAAGCTCGGTTATACCGCACCTGAAAATATCAAGCGTTTCCACCTGTTTCAGATTTTCCAGAAATTCCCCTTTATAATCAAAGCATTCTCCTATAGTCAGCTTTTTCAAAGAACCTATTCCCGATAGCCAGTCCTCGTTCCATGCCACACAGCACAGAGTTATTTCCTCAAGATTTTGGAGCTCCGCAGCGCTGTCACCGTTTATCAGCTCAACGGTGTACCCAAATATACTGCCGTTTAAGCGCAGCTTCTTTAAATTCGGGTAATTTTTTAGATTTCCAAGGTCAATGTACCTGTACGCCTCAACTCCTAAATTATGCGACGTATCAAAATCGACATCAATTTCTATTGCCTCACAGTCATAAGGATAAATCTCGCTGTCGATCACGATCGTAAGACTTTCATCTTCCGATTTCCTCGCAAAGCTAGCCGAAACGCTCTTTAATTCCTCTGTCTCCACCGCAGCCTCATCGGTCACACTTTCAGTCACCGCCTCAGTAACGCTTTCCGTCACTTCCACGGTCACATTTTCCGTTGTTTCTTCCGTTTCATCATTCGCCACTACCACACCCACAGAATCCGAAGCCCCCACATCTGACAAAGCCTCATTTCCCCCCACGCTGTTATCCGCACAGCCCCCAAAAGCGAACATTACCACCGCAGCCGTGGCAACTACAGCTGCCGCCGCCATTATCTTCTTTTCCATAATAAACAACCTCCGTTAACATTTATTAAACTTGATTTTACAATATAGCTTACGGTATTACTTGTCAAAATTTTCCGCCGTTTCATACAAAAGATCTCATCAGGTCAAAATATAATGAGGCTCCCAATTAGGTGGAGGCGTAAAATCAATGTCCTTGTAATAAAGATTCATGTTGTATGTAACTCCGCCCGACACCAGAAACAGTCCCGTGTACCAGCCCGTCACATACAGCGACGCTAATCTCCAGCCATCGTTTTTTATGTCAAGATACGTGAAAAAGCTGCTGTTCATCGAAACCGATTTTCCGTTTTTCATATTAGTCAGCGTGAACAAAATATCTGTCCGATCGCTTGTATAGACCGTTTCAAAATGCATTCCCAGCCCCCCGGTTATCTCTGCGATATCCGCACGGCCCGCCGCTTTAAATGCCGGGTAATATTTTTCCAGATCAACATCACCGCCCACATCAACAGCATTGTCAAACACATAATTTCCTCCAGGATCGTCTGGATTCCCGGGCATCGGAATATTTGTGTCAATTTCCTCTCCCTCACCGATTTCCTTAAGCCATAAATCTCTGTACATTTCCACCTCGTCACTGCGGTCGGGAACATTGACAGAGACCACATCAAATCCCTCTGCGTTATCATTCACAGCTCTGTATTCGCCGTTTTCGGTAATACCCTTTGACTTAACATTTGCTTTCACATCAACCACAACCTTATCAAAAGCTGTCACACCCTCATCCGGCACATATTCGCCGTTTTCAGAAATAGAGAGATTTATGTAAACACCAATATCTTCCCCCGTAGCCGTCTTTACCATATTCTTAATGGCCCTGTCCATATCGGAAAGACCAAGTTTCTTGACTAAATCGATAATATCCTTTATAATTCTCCCCGTTTTCGAGGGCACAATGCTGCCGTTTTCTTTTTTTACGGGATCTACGTAATAAGGGTCGTGAGTTTTTTTGCCGTTTTCGTCATAAACATATTCGTTAATGTCAATATCGTAAAGATAAGGGGTCAGCAGTCTTTCATCTTTCATTTGATAGTCAGCATACAAGTTTCCTATTGTTGCAATTTGAAATTTTTGATCAGTACCGGGATCAAAAATAACCAGCTGATCAAATGTCGCTTCATTCAACTCTACCCCAGCTTCTATGCCAACCACTACCACAAAGTGTTCATCCATGTCGTTACCTTTTACATGTATTATAACAGGTTGCCCGGCGGCTAAATTTAGCTTAATCTCCTTTAAATAATCCGCATTATTTTTTATATCGCCGTCAACAGATTTAAAATGCCATTCTTTTGTTATTTCATCCTGCTGCTTATTGTCATATACTTGTCCCCCATCGTTTTCTAAATCCTTTTCCATCTCCCAATCTTTTAATCCACCATTCCAGTTTACTTCCTTTACAGTTTTTTCACCATCCTTATACACCCAAGTTGCCACATCTTCGGGTCTGATGCTGCTGTCTCCTCGAGATATTGCCAATATCATTGCAACACAAGTACCGCTGCAAAACTTTCTTGTAGGAATTTTTTCCTCTACCAATACCTTTTGTAATTTATCATCAAATTGAGAATAACGATAGTCTATAATTGATTCTCCCTCCGGAATATTGCCTCCAACCAAAATGTTGTAAACATATTCCTCGCCATTCATTGTTTTTGTAATTGTGCCGTCCATATTGTCCTTAATTTCAAAATCAATACCTTTCATATTTTATCAACCTCCATATTTAATAATATATTTCTACTTCACACTCAGGCAAGCTTGCCCGAACATCTTCTCTCTGCTGCTCTAAATCAGCCAAATGCTTTTCCTCAACACTCAAATGCTCCAAGCCACGGAGCTTGCTAACCCCCGTAATATCCGTTAATGCGTTTTCATATTTGCCGTCATCATCAGGAACAACGTATATACTGTTTTCGCTAATGGTCAGCCTTTTAACGGAGTAATTCTCCTCCACACCGTCAAACAGAGAATTATTTAGCTCTGATTGCTTCACCGTCAACTCGGTCAATGAACTCATGCCGTTGATAAAGCCCAGATCGGTTATACCGCACCTGAAAATATCAAGCGTTTCCACCTGTTTCAGATTT
Source organism: uncultured Ruminococcus sp. (assembly GCA_964523835.1). Classification (GTDB taxonomy): domain Bacteria; phylum Bacillota; class Clostridia; order Oscillospirales; family Ruminococcaceae; genus Huintestinicola. The sequence goes on along the minus strand of CAZGAZ010000083.1, from coordinate 2,354 downwards.
TCCAGAAATTCCCCTTTATAATCAAAGCATTCTCCTATAGTCAGCTTTTTCAAAGAACCTATTCCCGATAGCCAGTCCTCGTTCCATGCCACACAGCACAGAGTTATTTCCTCAAGATTTTGGAGCTCCGCAGCGCTGTCACCGTTTATCAGCTCAACAGTGTATCCATATATACTGCCGTTTAAGCGCAGCTTCTTCAAATTCGGGTAATTTTTTAAATTTCCAAGGTCTATGTACCTGTACGCCTCAACTCCTAAATAATTCGATGTCTCAAAATCGACATCAATTTCTATATACTCACAGTCATAAGGATAAATCTCGCTGTCAATCACAAGCGTAAGACTTTCGTCCTCCGACTTCCTCGCAAACATAGCCGAAACGCTCTTTAATTCCCCGGTCTCCACCGCAGCCTCATCAGTCACGCTTTCCGTCACTTCCTCGGTCACATTTTCCGTTGTTTCTTCCGTTTCATCATTCGCCATTACCACACCCACAGAATCCGAAGCCCCCACATCTGACAAAGCCTCATTTTCCCCCACGCTGTTATCCGCACAGCCCCCCAAAGCGAACAATATCACCGCAGCCGTGGCAACTATAGTTGCCGCCGCCATTATCTTCTTTTCCATAATAAACAACCTCCAAATTAATAATAAATTATTTCACACGCAGGCAACATTTCCTGCAATTCTTTCATTTGCTTTTCCCCATTGGTCAAGTGTCCTTCCCCAATAGACAAATACTCTAATCCCCGAAGCTTACTTAATCCCGTAATATCCGTTAATGCATATTCAATTCTGTCCTCATCTTCGTGATAAATAGCTGCACTGTTTTCCTCAAAAGACAACCTCTTTACAGAGTAGTTCTCTTCTAATCCGTCAAAGCTCGCATTACTGAGTGCAGCATGATACAAAGTCAGTTCGGTCAACGAACTCATGCCGTTTATAAAGCTCAGATCATTTACAGCACTTTTGTCAAAGCAGAGAGTTTCCACCTGTTTCAGATTTTCAAGAAAATCCCATCTGTCATAATCGCAAAATACTAAAGTCAGAGTTTTCAGCGGTCTTATTTCCGAAAAGCCGCTCCCGTCCCATGCTACCCCGGATAGTCTTATTTCCTCAAGATTTTCAAGGCTCGCCGCACTGTCACAGTTTATCAGCTTGATATCCCTCCAATTATACATATTTCCGACTAAATCCAGCTTTTTCAAATTCGGGTAATTTTTGAGATTCCCAAGGTCAATGCAGTCGTAAGGCTCTACATCATTGTAGTACGGACGTTCCATATCCACCCAAAGCAAAATTTCCTCACAGTCATACGGATAAACATCGCTGTCGATCGTGATCGTCTTGCTCTCATCTTCCGATGTTCTTATGTATTGACCAAAAGTGCGCCTGTATTCCCACAAACGGCTCTGCACATCCTCGGTCTCAGCCTCGGTTGTTTCCTCGGTCGTCATCACAGTCGTACTCGCCGCAGTCGCCTCAGCCTCACTTTCCTCCATATCCCGGGTCATACTCTCAAACATACTCTGCGCCATACTTTCAGCCATGTCCTCAGCCATACTTTCGGCCATACTCCGAACCTCATCATTCGCCACTACCACACCCACATAATCCGAAGCCCCCACATCTGACAAAGCCTCATTTTCCCCCACGCTGCTTTCCGCACAGCCCCCAAAAGCGAACATTACCGCCGCAGCCATTGCCGCTGTCATTATCTTCTTTTCCATAATAACTAACCTCCAAATTAATAACAAATTATTTCACACGCAGGCAGCATTTCCTGCAATTCTTTTACTTGTTTTTCATAATATTCATATGAGTTCGCAGGGAGTTGTAAATACTCCAACCCCCTAAACTTACTTACCGGCATAATATCCGTCAATAAATCCATATCTCCGAAATAATAAGAATTCCATCCAATAATCATCCTTTTAACGGTATAATTTTCATTAACTCCATCAAAGCTTGTATTGCTAAGCTTTAACCAATCCACCGTCAGTTCGGTCAGTGAACTCATTTCATTTATGAAGCTCAGATCCTCTATACGACACGAACCAATATAAAGCGTTTCCACCTGTGACAGCTTATCCAAAAATCTCCCGTCATACTCAAATCCTCTTATTATAGTCAGCTTTTTCAAGGAACTTATTCCCGACAGCCAATCTTCTTCCCACCATGTGACATTCCACAGCTCTATTTCTTCAAGGTTTTCAAGCCCGGCAGCACTGCCGCCGTTTATTATCTTGATATATCCACCCGCCATGCTATTCGTATCCGCTATTTCAAGTCTCTTTAAGTTCGGGTAATTTTTAAGATTTTCAAGGTCAAGGTAGTCATACCCCTCTGTTTTAA
>CAZGAZ010000082.1:0-14116 GCA_964523835.1 uncultured Ruminococcus sp. | reverse complement strand
AAGGGCGCAGCGGACAAAATCGAAAAGCTTTGCAAATCATAAAAATACAGGGAGCAGTAAATTATTCACTGCTCCCGATTTTTTGGCGGTTATGTCATTTAACCAATTGTCACCCTGTGGTAAACCTTCTTGCCCTTTTTGATGATAACGCTCTTTTCAATGGCAATGACCCCATTGGGATCGGTGACTTTCACATCATCAACAGCCACGCCCCCTTGAGTTACAAGTCTGCGTGCCTCGCTCTTTGAGGGACAAAGAGCGGTTTTCACCAGCAGATCAAGAATATTTATCCCCCCTGCAATTTCACAGACAGGGATAATTGTTTCGGGCATATCCGCAGCCGATCCGCCGCCTCCGAAAAGCTGCTTTGCCGCCGCAAGACTCTTTTCCGCTTCCTCCTTGCCGTGGATAAGGGCGGTCAGCTCGTAGGCAAGAATTTCCTTTGCCTTGTTAAGCTCTGCCCCCTCCATGGTGCGCTCCATTTCCTCTATCTGCTCAATGGGCAGGAATGTAAGCAGCTTCAGGCACTTGATAACATCATTGTCCCCCACATTCCTCCAATACTGGAAAAACTCATAGGGAGAGGTCTTTTCGGGGTCAAGCCACACTGCGCCCTTTTCCGTCTTGCCCATTTTCTTTCCCTCGGAATTGGTCAGCAGTGTGATAGTCATGGCATGAGCGTCCTTGCCAAGCTTCTTTCTGATAAGCTCCGTGCCGCCCAGCATATTCGCCCACTGGTCGTCACCGCCGAACTGCATATTGCAGCCGTATTTCTTGAAAAGCATATAGAAATCGTAGGACTGCATTATCATGTAATTGAACTCTAAGAATGTGAGACCCCGCTCCATTCGCTGCTTGTAGCACTCGAATGTGAGCATTTTATTTACCGAAAAGCACGCTCCCACCTCCCGAAGAACATCAATATAATTAAGGCTCAGCAGCCAGTCTGCATTGTTGACCATTATCGCCTTATCCTCGGAAAAGTCGATGAAACGGCTCATCTGCTTTTTGAAGCACTCAATGTTATGCTCAATAGTCTCCTTTGTCATCATCTTGCGCATATCCGTATTGCCCGAGGGGTCGCCTATCATACCCGTGCCGCCGCCCAGCAAGACAATAGGCTTGTTGCCCGCCATTTGCAGCCGCTTCATGAGACACAGCGCCATAAAATGACCAACGTGCAGACTGTCCGCAGTGGGGTCAAAGCCGATGTAAAAGGTGGCCTTTCCCTCGTTTATCATGCTGCTGATCTCTTTTTCGTCCGTGACCTGGGCAATAAGCCCTCTTCTTGTAAGTTCCTCATATAAATTCATTGTTTAAAACTCCTTTTCTGATTTATTATAGTCCAATAATATGTTTATAGCCGATGAAATCAATTTTTGATCTCACGGATACCACCGCCTTTCAAGCATTTTCTTCTCATACGCCAAGGATATAAAATCCCTCAAAATCCGCTTCCGCTCTTTCCAGCCATGGAATGAGGGGCAAATATTTTTCCGTTATCCTCTCCCGCAGTGCACTTAAAACAGCAGAGGTTTTTTCTCTGTCATAATAATTGGGACAATAGCAATCGAACCCCGTTTCACCGTTTGGCAGAAGTGCACAGCATAAAATATCTCCATATTCCGAATAAAACTCACTGAAATCCTCCCAGCTTATGAAAAGAGAATCATCGCTCCAATGTATAATAATATCAAGGTCTGTTTTACCGCACGGCGCAGGACGGCATGACCTGCAAAAGGCAAATTCAAGATAACATGAACCCTCTGTTTCAAACGCACTGATAAACATATTTTCACTCAAATTCTCCCGTAATGCTGCCCTTTTGCAAGATATGTTCCTGTGCCCTTTTCAAAAAATCTCTTTTAAAAGAATCCGCCCCAAGTTCAAGCATACAGTCAAGTGAATACACCGTAAACCGATAGCTGTGCGTCTTGCCTTTGGGCGGCTTTGGACCTGCATATCTGTGCATACCGTAGCCTATGCCCTGCACGCTGCCGTCGGGCAGATTTTTTCCCCGGACAATACCGCCTTTTATGACCTTATCGGCAGGAATATTCCATATCACCCAGTGGGTGAAATTTTTTATAGGGTGACTGATATCCTCCAGCGTTACCGCCAGACTGACCGCCGTGGGTGAAAGATTTTTTATCACAATTTCCGGGGAAATATCCTCTCCCCTGCCGGTGTTTTCTATAGGAAATTTCCCGCCCGATATACGGCAATCAATTTCCAAAGCCTCATACATCATCAGCTTTCTCCTTTATAATACGTCTGCTGCCTGCAAAATTTATTTAACAAATATATAATATAATCCCCCTTGCCGAATAAACGCAAGCTGTCCTTATTACCGCAGGCGTTGACAATATCGCAAACGGGAACTGTCAGACTTGTATGCTGTGCAGGACTTTTGCTTTCAAGATAATTTCGTAGCACATGTTCAGCCCCTAGCCTTTTAAGATTACCCAAGCACCAATGAGCAGCAGGAGCGGTAATATTCGGATATACATTAAAATCCTTGTCAATGTAAAAAACAGGACTGCCGCTTACATAACTGACTGTTGAATTATCCGTGATAAGCTCATTGTACAGCTCTTGTTCGGTTTGTCCGAACACTTCCGAAATGCTCTCTTTTCCGAAATGCTTTAGTGTATAAGCTTCAAGCAGTGCCGGTATCTTTGCCGTATCCTCGGGTGTTACTCTTATATCATACAGCTTTTCATTTTCACCGTCGCAGGAGCCTTGATGCAGGAAAAATGAAAACTCTCCCCCAAATTCCCTGCACCTGTTATCCGGGTCAAGACGTTTTATAAGCTCCTCAATATGTGACATCCCGTCAATGTTGTTTTTATTTACAAAGGTCTGAATGCGTGGGGTTATCTTATTTTCCATAAGAATATCCGCCGACCGCAAAATTTCCCTGTATGCGCCTTTCCTGCCCACATAAAAATCTGTAGCTTCCTCATCTCCGAAAAGCGTTAACTGAGCCGTTTTCATACCCAAAGAGGAAAGCCATTTTACATACCCCTCGTCACGGACAAGCCGCCAAAAACTTACCAGCTCAAAATGTTCAACAGGCTTGTCGGAAAGTCTGCTGCAAAGCTCAAACATTTCACGGTAATTATCCCTGTAATCAGGTTCTCTGTACCAATCGTAAACTTTAAGACTATCCGTAAACGGTCTGAACTGTTCTACTGTGTCCGTCAGCTCCGAAACAGGCATATTTCCGTTGGGCGTGACCCCCAGCCAGCAATGCTTGCAGCGGTTGGGACAGCCGTACATATCAAAACAAAGTGTTATTTCTTTGAATTTCATTTTACTATTTTCTCTCTTTTCCTATTCCTTGTAAAACCCGCCCCTGTGGAAATTTTCCTCCCCGGTTTTCCTCGCCGTCAGCCTGAAAGTAACGACCCCGTCCGGACATACAAACTCCTTAACATAAGGCGAATCGGGAACACTGCCGTCGGGTGAAAATCCCCCGATATTTCTAAGGTCTCCCCCGCCCCGCACAGTTTCAAGCATGGGAAAAAGCAGCAGCATACTTTTAGAGCAAAAGCCCCTGCCCTCACGGTTCACGGGACAGTCATATGTGCAGCGGTAAACATCTCCTGCCTCGTCCCCGTTGCGGCAGTGTCCCTCCGTCCTGCCGTCGTGGGAAACGCCTGTTACCTCTATCTCAAATTCATAATCCTCATCATACCATTTATTCACAATATTTCCTCCTTTTTCGGATAACTTACATCATTGCTGTACCTTTGCAGCTCATCATAAAATTCCCTTATTCCAATTATCCCCGCCGACCACAGAAAAGCCCTGTTTTTCTCGCTCATTTTATCAAAATCAAGCCAGCAAAGCCCTATAAGCTTAGGCTCACCCTCTACGTCAGGGTCATATCCGAGAGCAGGCTCACTGTCCCCTATATCTATCTGATAGTTATAGTATATCCTGCCGTTATCCGTAACGTCGGCAAATTCTCCCAGTTTTTTGATTATTTTTCCGTTGACCCTGCATTCCTCTTTAAGTTCACGCAAAGCCGTCTCCTCCGGCGTTTCTCCCGGCTCAATGCCTCCACCGGGCAGACAGTAGTATTCCTCACCGTCCACACGGTGCCTTGCCATAAGTATTTTCCCCTCACGGACTATAATAAACTGCGCCCTTCCCTTGTACATTTTACCTCTCCCCTTTCATTGCCTTTATCGTATAAGTCGCCCCCCAGCCTTTCAGAATCCGAATATCGGAAAAGCCCGCATTTTTTAATATATCCCTTTCATGCTCCTTTGTCAGAGGCGTGTCATAATGATAAAACTCATTATCGGCAATTCCCTGCTGCCGTTTAAGCTGCTCATAATTTTCACGGTATTCCCTTTCAAACTCCGCCGACTCCGCAAAATAATCCGTCAGAATAAAATATCCCCCGTTCTTTAATGCACCGAAAAGCTTTTTATACAAACTCTTTTTTCTTTCTGCGGTAAAATGGTGCAGGGATTCCACCGACACCGCCCCGTCATACCGTTCATTTCCAAAGGGAACATCAAAATACGACCCATGCACGGTTTGGATATTTTTATCGGGAAATTTTCCCCTCATTGCCCCCAGCATAGACGCCGACAGATCTATGGCAGTGACCTGCGCCGTGGGATTTATCTTGAAATATTCCTCCAGCTCCAGTCCCGTCCCGCAGCCAAGGTCAAGCAAACAGCACTCCGCATTTTTCGGCAGCTGTTCCGCAGTAAACCTGTAAAATTCCCCCGCCCCCTCTATTTCTGTCAGCATATGCTCGTCATATCCCGACAGCCGCTTTTCAAAAAACTCGTCCATTTTTTCAAGCATAAAACCACCTCCGTTCACTGTGTGCCAAAAATTGCTTCCGAATTAAAAATCCTCGTTCATTAGCAGCACTGCAATATCAGCCATATTTTGTCGAACTTTCGCTCTTTCAGATCCTGCTTTCTGATACAATAGTATATCCTGCCGCAGTCACCGAACATCATAACCTCTTTTTCGTTATCAACAGTGTCCATTTGCATAAGCATGAGCCAGTCCTCAGCAGCATTTTGCATTTCCTCTGTTATTTCGACAGGTCCGCTGCCGGCATATATTCCCCTCTCTGCTGCCTGTTCGCATTCAAGGAAAAAATCTCCCTGTATAGTATCGGGATACCCCAGCAGCTTGCAGCGAAATTCGCCGTGCTTGCTGTAAAACTCTTCGTAAATTTTCTCATATTCGTCATACACATCATCTGACAGCTCCGGGTCATAATCCGGACATTCAGGGTAATCGTCCGAAAGTGCATATTCTATTACAGCCTCTGCAAAACGGAAATCCTCCCCCAGATCATCGGGGAAATCCATAAGAGAAAGCTGCGAGGTATCCTCAAAATAATATACCCTTGCACAGCCCCTGTCTTTGGGATCATACCCCCATTTTTGTGTGTTGCAATCGTAGAAAAAGCTAAGGATCCCCTTTGACGGCAAAATATTTTCTTTGTCCATGTCTGCAAAATCGGAGCAGTTTAACTGTGCAATAAAGGAAAGAGGAAACTTTTCAACAGAGTCACTGCCAATTTTACGGAGTTTGTGCCAAAGCTCGGTAAGTCCGGGCTTCGGATTGCGTTTACGAATAGCTTTCCCCTCGTAATAAGGCCATTCAAACCCCTGCGGGACAGCAGGACGTCCGCCGTATTTTGAACAGCAGATCTCGCCGGCATCTTTATCAAAATCAAGATTCATGAAAATTGTACTTTTTTTCAATTTCTCCATAAAATTCGCCATATCTCTCATAATGTTTCCTCCTTAATAAATAAAAAAGCCCTCCGATACCTGCATATTGCAGGATATGGAGGGCGAATAACCGCTGTACCACCTCGGTTTATATCCACAGACATTTGTCTCACGAATACCTTTTACGAAACTTTAACGTGTTTCACTCCGAACTGCCCTACTGTAAATTTCAGGCAATCTGCTCGGGAATGTAGCTCCGCTGCGCCGCTGCCCCCTCTCACCGACCGGAGGCTCTCTGAAAAGCGGTTGCCGCAGCGTTTGGTTTCCGTCACAGCATTTCAAAAATATGAAATTATCCCCTGCCAATCTCAAATACCCCCGAAACAAAATGCCATGGTCACATAAACCTTAGAAGCACTGCAAAATCAGCCATATCTTGTCAAATCTGCCCTCTTTCAGATCCTGCTTTCTGATACAATAGTATATCCTGCCGCAGTCGCCGAACATCATAACCGCTTTCTCGTTGTCGATCGTGTCCATTTGCATAAGCATGAGCCAGTCCTCAGCAGCTTTTTTCACTTCCTCTGTTATTTCGGCAGATTCGCCGGTATCGCCGCCGGTATATATTCCCCTCTCGCCTGTCAGTTCGCATTCAAGAAAGAAATCTCCCTGCAAATTATCGGGACAGCCCAGCAGCTTGCAGCGGAAATCGCCGTGCCTGTCGTAAAACTCTTCGTAAATTTTCCCATATTCGTCATACTCATCATCCGACAGCTTCGGTTCAATATCTGAAGCCTGCGGGTAATCGTCCGAAATTTCATAATCTATTACAGCCTCTGCAAAACGGAAATCCTCCTCCAGATCATCGGGAAAATCCATAAGGGAAAGCTGCGATATATCCTCAAAATAATATACCCTTGCACAGCCCCTGTCATTGGGGTCAAAGCCCCATTTCTGAGTATTGCACTCGTAGAAAAAGCTGAGGATTCCCTTTGACGGCAAAATGTTTTCTTTATCCATATCCGAAAAGTCGGAGCAGTTCAGCTGTGCAATAAAGGAAAGAGGGCGATTTTGGACAGGGTCGCTGTCGAGCTCTCTCCCCTCGTAATAAGGCCATTCAAACCCCTGCGGGACGGCAGGACGTCCGCCGTATTTTGAGCAGCAGACTTTGCCGGCATCTTTATCAAAATCAAGATTCATGAAAATTGTACTTTTTTTCAGTTTCTCCATAAAATCAGACATATCCTGCATAACGCTATCTCCCTTATATGAAAATTTCCGACTCATGTCGGAAATAATTGGAGCAGATGACGGGAATCGAACCCGCATTTTCGGCTTGGGAAGCCGACGCACGAACCATTGTACTACATCTGCGATTAGAAGTTACTTTGTTTTGTGTTTTTAGCACTTTTGTGTTTCGTCGGTTCTTTTGAAACTGTTCATTTATCTCACAGAGAATCAGAGGCAAGAAGCAAGAAATGGCTTGCTTTCTTTCCGACAATATATATTTTACCATATCCGGAAGGATTTGTCAAGAGTTTTTTTAAATTTTTTTATAATTTTCCGAAAATATAAAATCACAGCTTATCTATGTCCATTTCTGTGCGTGTTTCAATGATCTCCAATTCAGGGTCGTTTAGGTTCACAAATTTGTACATACGTATTAATGAATATCCTTCAGGCGAACCTTCAATAAATCCGTTTGCCTTGCAATACTCGTATTTATCCGGCTTACTGTCTGTGCTGACAACAGTATGTATTATCACAATATTTTCATCCTTGGAATATCCGGTAACATAATTATATGTTTTGCCCTTATATTTTGCAGAGAATTCTATTTTGTACGCCTCTGTGATCTCATTTTTCGGAACATACTTATGACATCGGAATCCATTTATTTCCATATATTCCTTACTTCTGTCACAACAAAACCCATTTTCCAAATCTTTTTTTTATAAGATAAAAGCCTTACCATACCGGGTTCAGGGCGTATGTCTGATAGAAAATACTCTTTTCCTTTATAAACAGCATTTTTTCCCGCTCTTGTAAAGTTATTTGTATCAAATTTCATTTTTACCTCCCGCTAATCTTTCGTTTGCACCAAAGTTTCTCTGAAACTTAGGGGATTATCGCTAACTTTCAAACTTCTATATCCTCCAATCTGACAAATTTATGCGCCAAATAAAATCCCCAACACAATTAAAATAATCGGCTGATGAATAACATAAATTGCCAGCGTATGCCTGCCGATAAATCCCACAAACCCCAATCTTACCTTGTAAAACCACCCGGGCAAACGCCTCTCGCTTACAGGCCTGTAAAGAGCGTTCCCCGCTAAAAACATAAACAGATAAGGCACAAGCGGAAAATAATCCGAGCTTCTGAAATTCGCACCCTTAATCCCGATAGGATAAAGAAAATCGCATTCGGGGAAGGTCATAGAAAAACTTGTAAAAATAAGGTCTATCTCCCCGCCCTTGTGGAAACTGCGAAGAACGAACCACAGCACGACCGCACCGATAAACCTCCCCTGCCAGGGTATCTTGTCAAGAAAGGGCTGCAAAAGGCTTGTTATGCACATACACGCCCCAAAGCAGCTGATAACTCCGAAAACAATAAGCTCCTCGGGCATAAAAAACGCCGTGACCATTGTAATCCCAAAGCCCAGAATGTACAGCGCCGCACCTCTTTTAAGGCTGTTTCGTGAAAACCCCGAGCATATCCCCGACACCCCGAAAAGCACCCACAAAAAGCAGATATGCACCGCCTCGATCTCGGGCTGCCCGGGAATAAGGAACCGTGGGATATCAAGCCTGTAAATAAATTTCAGATCATAGAGAATATGGTATATGACTACCAGTATCATACTGCCGCCCCGCAGCAGGTCAAGCATTTCCACACGTCCCCTTGCAGGGTCTTGCCCTCTTATATCCTCATCGGGCGCTGTTACTGCCATTATTTTCCACTCCGTTAATCATACTTTCACACCAAAGGTACGCTGAAACTTAGGGGTTTACCGCTAACTTTCAAACTTTCCACTCCGTTAATTAGTCTTTCACACCAAAGGTACTCTGAAACTTAGGGGATTCCCTGCAACTTTCAAACTTACACCTTGCTTTCTTTTGCAGCGCCCGTGCGTATATAGTGGAAAAGATACTGCTGGGCTATCCCCTGCACTCCCCGGGCGCAGTCGGGCAGTCCGTTCGGATAATACCGCTCATTCACCCGCTTTATCCACACATCAACCGGGTACGCCTCCGTCTTGTACATTCCGAAAAGCAGCGCACACATGGCGACCTTCGGCCCTACCCCCTTTATCTTCATAAGCTCCTTTGCTCCTGCCTCTGCGGGCATTTCACGGATATTTCCCAGGTCAATTTCTCCCGAATTTACCCTCCTTGCGCAGTCCTCCAGATACCCCGCACGAAATCCCGCACGCAGTGGCGCAAGCTCCTCCGCCGTAACTCCCTCCAGCATCTTAAAATCGGGAAATCCTCCGTACATTTCGCAAAGTCTGCCGATTATCCCCTTGATTCGGGGAATATTGTTATTCTGTGAAATTATAAAGGAAATAAGACATTCCTCGGCGTCTTGCCGCAGCAGACGTATACCCCCCGCATAAGAGCAGGCAGCGGATAATGTTTCGTCCTCCGAAAACCGCCTTTTAAGCTCTCCGTAATCGGTGTCCAGATCAAAATAATCCGTCCATATATTCAGAAAATCCGCCTCGGAGGTATTATGAAGAATAAACTTTCCCTTGCCTGTCTCGGAAATTGTCAAAGGATAATTTTTATAATATCCTTTATAAGTGCGAAAAAAATCCGACGGCACGCTCTCCCAGCGAAACGCCTGACCGCAGTCAAGCGTCTCGTCAAGAGAGAAATGCTCTTCGGATAAAATTATATCTCCCGCTTTGACGCTGTAATCCATTTTTACCGAATCCTTTACTCAATTATATATGGCTCATCAAACACGGCATGATAACGAGGGGGCACAAGCTTGTTCCTGTGCAGCTTGCCGAAAAACCACATTTTAAAATCCACCTCGCCCTTTAAGCCGTCAAAGAAAATATTAAGGCGATTCTGTGGCACTACCGCACTGTCCGGGGAAACCGTCCCGTGCATTTGCAGAAACTCCGCAATAGAGGCAGGCGGCTCATGGGTGAATATGTAATCCACCTTATTCCGGACACTCTGAAGCGCCGCCTTGCCCTCGTCTATCCTGCTTTCATCAGGCAGCTCCTGCTCCCACCAACGGTCGTTTTCAAAGCCCTCGTCAATATCTGCCGCCTGTCCGCCTCCAAATACGAATACGCTTTTACAGTCCAGATTAAATATACTCCCCGAGGACAGCATATACAGCCTGCCGCATATATTCCTTGCCTTGCCCCCCAAGTAGTATTCCTCGGGGTAATTATCCAGAAGCTCATAATTATCGTGGCTGCCTGTCAGAAACAGCGTGGTGTACCGCTTTGAGCCTATTTTTTTGAGCACCTGACGTTCCTTTGCGGATCCGTCCCACACAAAGCCGAAGTCCCCGCAGATTATGAGAAAATCGCCTTTCCCAAGAGCTTTTATCTTTTTGTGGGAAAATCGGCTGTAATCGCCGTGGGTATCGCCTATAACACAGATCATCAGTTATTTGCAAGGGCTGCCGTCATATCGCTTGCCATAGCGTTAAGCTCGGTAGTGGCGTCCGCAACCGCCTGCATTGCCTCCCTTATGGTAGAAGACCCCGCAGCGCATTCGCTTATGTTGCTGTTAAGGGTCGAGACTGCTGTCTGAAGCTTTTCCAATGTAGAAACCAGCAGCGGCAGATTCTCTTCATCAATGCTTTCCGCCGACGAACAGAAGCCCACTACCTTTGAGAGTATGTCAACCACTATCGCCGACATTGAAGCGGATTTCTGGTTCGAGGAATCTATATTGTGCAGACTTGCATAAATATTCTCAATATCTGCCAGCAGATCGGTGGCAAAGCCGCTGACCTTTTCCGCAATGGCCAGAGCCTTGCTGTTATCCTTTGCTGCCGCTGCCGCAGTTACCGTCGGTGCAGGTGCAGCCCCTCCCGAACATCTTACGCAGCTTTGGGGAATGTTTCTTCCTGCCGCCACAGCTTCAGCCATCATTGCACAGCTTGAATATCCGCAGCCGCCGCAGTCTATCTTCTTATCCTGATCGGCCGTTTTATTCATTTTGGCAAACGCCGCATCAATATCCGCCTGTGACGGCTTTGCCTCAGGCTTTTCGCCGCCGCTGTAGTTACGCATAAGGCTCTTGGGATTAATGCGTTCGTCAAACACCTTGAACTGCTTGTCTGTGCCGTTCATGGCGATCTTGCGCCTGCCCCTTGCCTCTATCTCGACTTCTCGCCATATGCTCTTGATATCGACTATAGTCTGATCGTCCTCATTGCCTATACCGCAGCCGCACCCGCAGCCGCCGCTGCAGCTGAGCGCCTCAAACACCTGGGGATGACGGTGAGGCGGAAGCTCGGCATACTCGTCCAGTTCCTTGTATACCGTCCCTGCGCCGTCGGAATTTATAGCCACCACCGAGGGCATATTCACCGTAAGATTATACCTGAGCCCGCCGGGAGACGGGAATATACCGCCCAATGCGCCCTGCACCTGATCGTCAAAATCATAATGCTGATCGCCCTCAATTGCCTTGTTAAAATTGATCTTCTTGCGGCGGAAATATTCCTTTAATCTCTTAAAGGTGATGTTATATTCCGCATGACCTGTCGCCTCAAATTCCAGCGACATGGCAGGGCAAGGGCTTAAAACCGCCACCGCATAGTTTTTCTTTATATAATCCCTTATGTACACCGCCTCGCAGGAAATGGGGCTGTGCACAGGCGACAGATCCCTTACCCGCTCAGGATGATATATCTCCATATACCGCACCACCGAGGGGCAATGCTGGCTGAGCACGTTCTTAGCGTCTCCCTTTTCAATGGCACGTACATATCCCCACGTGCATATATCCGCACCGTAAGCGCCGTCGTAAACTCCGTCAGCGCCGTTCTGCTTGAACCATTTGAGCACCGCCTGCCATGTGCCGGGAAAGGCGGTTTTAATGGACGGATGGGCAATAACAATGATCTTCCTGTCCTTAAGGTCCTTAAAGAATTTATCCGTATCATCATTATAATCCCTCGCCCTTATCTTGCACGCCTTTATACATTCACCGCAGGCAATGCACTTGTCGTTATTTATCTGAGTAACGATTCTGCCGTCCTCCGTAATTTTAACGGTATTTGCCTCGGGTGAGGGGCAAGCCCTTATACAAGCGCTGCAGCCTATGCACCTTTCCTCATTTACTTCAATTAAATTCTTCATAAGTACACTCCTAACCTGTTACTGTATACAAGCGCATTCCACAATGCACAAATACATCTATTATAATTATATCAAATATTAATAAAAAAAGCAATAGATTTTCTTAATTTTTTTCTCACAGCAAAATTTTCTACAAATCAATGTGAAAACCCACTGCAAAATCGTTAAAAATAACGAAAAAGCCGCCCTTATACAAAAGCGGCTTTCCCTCAAAAAGTAAAGGACCTTATGCCCTTACGTCAAGGATCTGCCCGATCTGCCCCTGAACCTTGGGGAGATTCTGAGCCATTTCAATGATACCCTGAGCCTGGGTCTGCATGGTATCCATGGACTTTTTGGTCATGGCAATGCCCAAGGAAGTAGCAAGCTCTGCCTGCTTCATACCCATAGCCATATCCGCAATAGCTGTTGACATATAGATCACCCTTTCCGTATTTTACCGAACGTCAGTGCATACGCATTCCGTCCTATAATATATATCGGCAGAACAAATCAATTCTTTAGCCTCAAAAGCAACTTTTTAAGTTTTTTACCGATATATTTCCAATCAGCGGCAGATTTTACTCAGTTTTTTCATATTCGTATATCTCAAACGCATTCCATATAACAGGCTCGCCCATGCTGCGGATCATTTCGGAAAACTCCTTTACCCGACCGAAATCATTCACTATAAGACCTGTGCCGCTGTCCACCTGCAGATCAACAAGCTCCTCATTCAGCGAATTGATGATATAGCTGTCCCACGCAAGCCCGCTGTCCCCGACAGCGCCGTTCCCCAAAATCTCGCAGCCAAGCTTTTTTGCTGTAAAACGCCCGCTCTTATTAACATTTTGGAAATTTCCTTTATATCCGCAGACGCTATCCTCATCGGTAAACAATCCGACAAGCCTGAACGCTCCGCCGGTATTTTCAAGATACGGCAGCATTTTCTCTGCGCTCTCCAGACTACGAAAACGTGAATAGCTATCCAATTCGCCCCAATTAAACATGTCCTCCGCAAGACGTGAAAATCCGACAAATTCTTCCTCGTCAAGCCCCAGCATACGGGCGTAATCAAAACGTTCCCTTTTGGGATAATTCGTAAAAACGCACTTTGTCAGGTCGGGAAATTTGTCGCTCAAGCCGTTTTCGCTCACCGAAAGAATTTTTTCAGCCTCCAGTGTACACCACCACGGTCTCTGAAGCGGCCTGACAAAATAATACCCCAGGCATTTCATTCCCTGCATTTAAATACATTCCTCATTCCATTCAGCCTTGCAGCAGCCTCATGCGCCCTGTGCAAAAATTCCTCAATGCTCATATCCTCATAATCCCAGTTCATAGGTTCAAGCGCAGTTGCGCCGCTGTATCCGGTCAGATCAATTCTCTTCATAATGCATTCCCAGTCAATATTCCCGTCAAAGGGCAGCTGATGCTGATTATTCCTGCCTCCGTTATCCTGCAAATGCAGTGCAAACAGCCTGTCTCCGTATTTTCCGAGCAGGTCAATATCCGGCGCATGATTCGCATGATGACAGCTGTCGTAACAAAATCCTACAAATTCCGATTTTACCGTTTCCATAACAATTTCTAAATTCCGTATGTTCCCCAAATTTTCAAAAGCGACCCTGACGCCGCATTTTTCGGCTTCATAAGCGATTTTCTCGATCCGTCCCATACCCCGCTCGTTTATAGGAAAATCATCCCCGGGCAAATGTATGACTACCGTAGGGATTTCACGCTCTTTACAGTCCCTCACGCACTGAATATAGCTCTCAAAAACGCTTTCCCCCCGCAAATTATCCATGGAAAGGCAATTCTGCTCATGAACCGGCGCATGAATATTTTCTATGATAAGTCCTGCCTCTCCCGCATATTCGGCGTCCTTTTTATACCCCTCTCCCCTGCCGAATTTATCGCTCCACCACAGCATTACACAGTCAAATCCCGCATTTTTTATCAGCTTGTAACGCTCATTAAAAAGCACATTATACCCAAAGCAATCATATATACCAAGCATTTTTCCACTCCGTTAATCAGACTTTCACACCAAAGATACTCTGAAACTTAGGGG
>CAZGAZ010000081.1:0-14284 GCA_964523835.1 uncultured Ruminococcus sp. | reverse complement strand
TCGGGTGAGGATTTCGGCGGCTTTCAAAGTACGATTGAATTGCTTGAAAAGTATGCTAAGCCAAACGGCAAGCTTATTATTGGAACACGTTATTCGAAGATTGAAAATCCGCCTAAAGAGTTACTTGAATTTGAGGGAGAAACTCTCCCACTGACTGAAATTAACCGTATTATTCGCTCGAAAGACTACTACATAACCTCAATGGCGACCGATACGCAGGCAGAATGGGAGCGGTACATTATGTGGAGCGCAAAACGGCATTTAAACGATTTGAGAAAATCTCCCGAAGATAAGTCGCTACGAGAACGGTGTGATAAATGGTATGATATGTACTTTAACTATCGCAGACCTTTTGAAGGATATGTAACCATTATAATTGAAAAATTATAATTGATGAAAACCCGTCGGAATTAAGACCGCCGGGTTTTCTATGTTACATAGTAATATTATCGGTTGATGTAATTCGGGCTTTGTCCGAACAAATAGGGGTGCAGAGGGAATGGATACTCCTGAATTTTTTATCGGAATATGCGATAATATATATGTGAACAAATATTTGATAAATCATCGAAAATATTTGTTAGCACAAAATTGAATGGAGGAGTTTGTTATGTTTAAAGTTAAGAGCGAAGCACACAGTCGGGTGTTGAGCGCCGTTGAGGACATTAAGTCTTGTTGCGAAATAGGCGATTATTACGAGGAATGGAGCGACATTGCCGATTCGTCAATCCAAGTGTTTTTGGAGGATTTGTCCTCCGAACAGCTTGACGATACCTGCGAAGCGTTCAGAGAATACATTAGCGAAACTGTCGAGGAAGCTCCTAACCTTGCTAACGGTATCAAGGAAGCCCTTACAATTTGCCTTAATGAAATGCTTGACTATATCGGGGACGTTCCCGAAGATGATAACAACGAGGACGAGGATCATTATTCCGATTATGAAAGGGAAACGGAGGTTCTTGTTTATGAAATGAAATACGCTCCTGAAGAAATGGTCAATATTGATACTTAAACTGAAGGAACGGTATCATAAAATACCGGCCTTTTATATTTTACGAAATTTATAAAAGCTTGTAAAAAAATATACATTTAGCCAAAAATATATTGCAAAATGACTCAAAGTGTGTTATAATTATTATTGATAAATGGAATTTTAAACCGCTATGCTGCCTGAATTTTGGCTTCCGACACGTCGATTTCACCGCTCATAGATTTGAGCAGAAGCGTGTTACGGAGGGCGGAGAGTTGTTCATTTTTCAAATATTTGTGAGAAATATTCGTCTAATAGTATAGAGATTTACTGTATCCTATCATTGGTTTAACTGCCCTGCAAAAGTTTGTACAAACTATTCCTTTGTCATATCAATCTAACAGAGCCTTAGAAATAACTGCTACTTTTCCGGTTGATTGAGTTGGATTTCCACCTGATATTTCTACAACTATATCACCGGCAACAAGTTGTTTAGCTTTGAAATTCTTTGATAAAATGTATTGAGTAGGCATTTCCCCTTTATTACCCACTTTGACTTCCGGAATGTCTGCACCACGAATACAGTATACCTGTTCTGTATAATTATCTGTTGGATTTTATTTTCCGCAATCTCCACTAAGAGTTGAATCAATTATATCTGAAAAAGTTCCTATTCGCCAATCCGTTGGCATAACCCCGTCAAACGGTTCATGATCCACAAACCAAGACTTAAAAATTACTTGAGCCTGCTTCTCTAAATTTAAATTTATTTTAGAAGGGAATTTTTTATTATGAAATCACGTATACCCAAAAGTATCTGCGATTATGATGCTGAAGAATTTAAAGAGGGATATAATCCCCGATTAAAGCAAACACTGCTTGAAATCGTTGAAAATCAACTTAGGGAAAACAACCCGCCGATGGTGCGAATTACCTTTGAAAGGCTGAAAAAATCGGGATATACCGAACAGCAGGCAAAGGAGAAAATCGCCGCTGTTGTTATAGAAAATCTATATGGCGTTTTGAAAGAGCAGAAGCCCTTTGACGGTGAACTGTACTGCAAGGAATTGGCGGAAATAAATTAAGATTAGGAGAATCCATATGTCAAATGTGCAATTTTGGAAAAAATTAGACCGTATCACAAGTAAAAAACAAACCTTTGAGTCTACCTGTGAATTTTTAAAGGTGCTTGCAGAGGGGTACTCGAAAAATCTCGATATACTCATTCTCTGTGTAGAGGATCCGAACAATGAAAATCTTTTAAATCAAGCTTGTCTAATGAATGACGGAAAAAAATTAATGCTTTATTATACCGACAAAAGGCATATAAGAGATTGCAAAAAACTTGTTCCGGCAGGGAGCATGTATGATTTGAAATGCCGCTCGGTATATATCCGAGATGTGATAGATAATGCAATGGAAAAGGACGAAGTCGAAGGTCTGATCTTCAATAATGATACAAAAAACAAGTACGTTATACCCAAATTTCTGCTTGTATTGAGGTTTATGTTTTCGAATGATTTGGTCAGCGAGGGAGATGATGAATAATGCCCTACACAGAAGCCAACTACGAAAACGCCATAATAGAAACTTTTCCAAAGCAAACTGAACTATGATTACATATACGTTCCGAATATCGAGCGAGATTTTTGTTCGCCGCTGTATGACGAGATGCTGGAGGACAGTCTGTGGCGTATCAATAAGGATATGCCTTATGAGGCGGTAAAAGAGGCTTTTTATAAGCTGCATAATTTTGAGAATGGAGAGCTTGTCCGGAAAAACACTGTGTTTACAGATTATTTTCCGAACGGAATTGATGTAAGCTATACCGTAAACGGCGAGCAGCGGAGCAGCATTATTTACATTGCGGATTTTAAAAATGATTGCAATAATTTATTCATCATTTCAAACCAGTGGACGTTTGTTGAAACCGATACAAGGCGTCCGGATATATTGATTTTCCTTAACGGTCTGTCCATTGCAATAATGGAACTGAAATCCCCGTCAAGAGAGGAAACTGACGCCGACAAGGCTTATAATTAGCTGCTGAATTATATGCAGGATATTCCCTCAATATTTATTTACAACTGCATTTGTTCTATCAGCGACCAGCTTACCACCAAGGCGGGAACGGTAACCTCCGGCGAGGACAGGCATATGGAGTGGGAAACCACAGACGGAAGTTATGAGAACACGCAGTTTGCACAGTTTGACACTTTTTTTGAGGGGATTTTTCAAAAAGAACGGCTCCTTGACATTATCAAGAATTTTATATGTTTTTCAAATGACGGTACAGAACAGATAAAAATTCTCGGCGGATATCATTAGTATTTTGCGGTAAATAAGGCGGCAGAGTTTACTAAAAACACTGTGGAATTCTACCACAGAATGGTGAGAAAATTCACAAAATCCAAGGCGATCTTCCCAACGGCTGATTCAATACGCAAAGTTGTTTATATGAGCGTCAGCGAGATCTCAAAAAAGTGGAGTATGCCCGTCCGTGACTGGAGACTTGCATATGCGCAGCTTGCGATTTTATTTGAGGACAGATTTGCAGCCTGACGGCTGTGGGGCGCTGCCCCAAACCCCGAGATATCCGCTTTGGAGATACCCGATGAAGAAAAAAACAGCGGCTTTTTCCGTTGATCTTCATCGTAATATCTCGCAGTTTGCGTTGGGTCGCTCCTCAGAGCTCAGCTTGCTGAGGTATTGCCTCCTTTTTGACTGCATTTTTCGTGTTGACATTTTTATCTGAAAAATGCATTTACACAGTTTTAAAAATCAGACTCAAAAATCCCGACAAAGCAGCATTGGAATGTCGATTTGTCTTTTTTGAAAAGGGCTTTTTGAGTTTTTTACAGCATGTTTAAATTTGGCTTTATATTTTTATCACAATGTCGACAAAAAACTCCTTATCACTGTTATGCACTTGTGACGAACCGCCGTACTTTTCAGCTACGGCTGCAACGGAAGCCAATCCTGTACCGTATCCGCTGTGTTTGGTGGAGCGATATTCGCCCTTGACCTTTCTTACTTTTCCGTCAAAGCTGTTGGTCGAGACCACATACAGACTGTTTCCGTGGCGTATCTCCGCAGTCAGGTCAAAATACCGTTCCTCCTCCGGCAATGCGGCACAGGCGGAAATTGCGTTTTCCATTATATTCCCGAACAGCGCTGCCATATCCAGTTCGGAAACGGTCAGCGGTTCGGGTAATTCTATTTTCCAATCTGTTCTGATCTTCTCTGCATTTGCCATTTCATGATAATAGCCAAACAGTGCGTTAAGCGCAGCGTTTGAACAGTAGTTTACGGAAATGTTTTCTGCAAGGCGCTGTTCATATTCTGACAGATGCAGCCGCATACTGTCAATATCGCCGTTCTCGGCAAGTGCGGAAAGCATATGGACGGAGTGTCTGAAATCATGACGAAGCTGCGCTGTCTGCCGCATATACTCCTGCAATTCACGAAACTCATGGGACTGCATTTCAAGAAGCTGAGAACGCTTTTCAAGCTTTTCACGCT
The DNA here is from genome assembly GCA_964523835.1 of uncultured Ruminococcus sp. Lineage (GTDB taxonomy): Bacteria > Bacillota > Clostridia > Oscillospirales > Ruminococcaceae > Huintestinicola. The sequence continues at coordinate 9,792 of CAZGAZ010000081.1, read as the reverse complement.
CAACGATCCCTATCACTATGCCGTAGAACAGCACATATACCGTTATCAGAAGCATCAGGGCGCATATCTCGAAAATCGGGAATAAAAACCTGAGCCTGCTTTCACGCACCACGTCATAAGAAGTGGGAGTTGCAAGTATGTTAAAAACAAGAAAGATCGTTGATATCATTGTAGTTGAATACCAGATTTTCGGCATATCAAGCCCATCCACCGCTTTGGAGAAGATTTCACGTGCGGGACGCAAAAATGCTGCCAGCATAAGACAGGAGCTTCCCAGCAGAACTATACATCCCTGAAAGGTCATACCCTTAGGTTCGGACTGATAATACATATCGATTGCATTACCGAACTGCACGGGAAATGTCTCTATGGCACAAACCCCCGCATAGATTGCAAGCGCACGGGGCAGGTCAAGCTTTATCGTCAGGCGGTAAAGAAAAAAGGATATTACAAGTATGGGTATACCGACTGCAGTGGGTGAAATGTCCCAAACAGCTGAGATACTTGCCCCCATAACGGAAAACAATACTGCCGCAGTGCAGCATAGTGCGATAGTTTTTCCCGCCGAAAAGCGCATTCGGTTTTTTACAGGCAGATAGCAGGACAGCGCCCCGGGAACAAGGATAAGAAATTGCAGCAGTATGCCGAACCATTCAATTGAAAACATATATCCTCCTATCTGCTGTACCGCTGACGGCTGCGTATTTTGTCAAAGTTATAATCTCTTACCGCCTGTTCTATTTTAAGGCGATCCCGCACACGTATCGGAAAACACTCACCGCTTTCAAGAATACAGCAGTTGTTCTCAAAGCAGGTAATACAGTCGGCGTTTACGATTATACCCTTGTTGATGACAATAAAACGTCTGTCGCCGTTTGTCCGCTCAATGAACTGCCCGGCGGTCATGCGGCAGCGCAGTAAATTTCCGTCCGCAAGCGCAATATTGAGATAATGTGCGTCTGTCACTGCTGAAACAATGTTGTCTGTGGTTATCCGGATATTTTTCCTGTTGCTGTATATTTCCATATATTTCTTCGGTTCAGGTATCACCTTGATCGCATCGCTCAGTACATCCTTTATCCGCTTGACGGTAAAAGGCTTTACGATATATTCAAACGCATGACAGGAAAAGGCTTCCGGCATATGCTCCGTACTTGATGTGAGAAATATCAGTATGCAGCTGCTGTCACGTCTGCGCAGCTTTTGTGCAGCCGAAACTCCGTTTATTCCGCTCATGTATATATCCATAAAAACAACACGGTATTCCTCGTCCGAATGCAGAAATGCCTCGCCGTCCGAATATGCGGCGATCTCTATATCAAGGCGGTTCTCAACGCCGAATTCTCTGCATATATGCGCTATTTCGTCAAGATATATCTGTTCATCATCGACCAATGCTATCTTCAAAGCTATCACCCGTTTCCATTATAGCATATATTAATCGGTTTTTCAAGCGGCAGAAATGACGTTCCTGCCCAAAATTTGACGTTTATGCCAAAACCATTGACCGCTGCTGTTTTATCGTGGTAAAATAAAATTAGTATTGTTTTCAGAGGTGACCCATAATGAAATACGACATTTGCTATGAAGTCTCATCACTTATATTCCTTATAATCGCCATGATGAGCACTGCAAATCAGAGAACAGGGCGGACAAGGCTGAACAGATGCTTCGGCAGACTTACTGTATCCCTGTTTTTCACGCTTATTCTTGACATCGGGGCTGGATTTGCCATAAGCTTCAGCAGAATGATCCCTGTGAGGTTCAATATGGTATGGAATGCAGTGTGCTTCATTGCCATAGCCTTTACGGTGTACAGCTACGCCATGTATATGGAAGCGTTTGTAAACGGCGAAAAGGTGAACAGGACCTTTCGTATCATCAACATTTTCGTGTTTGCGGCGTATGTGGCCGCCCATGCGGCAAACATATTTTTCGGATTTATGTTTTATTTTGATGACGAGCTTGTATACACAAGGGGCAGATTTTATATTATGATATATGCAGTCTCGCTGTATTTCTTTGTTTACGGCGTAGTGCTGGTGTGCGCCAACAAAAAGCGTGTATCACCGAAAGCGTTTATGGTCGTTATGTCGATAGTGCCGTTCATTACAGTGGGAACGATCCTTCAGTTCAGCATAATGTCCGATTATCTGCTGATACTTTTTCCTGTGACCCTTGCGGTAATGATGATCTATTTCAATCTGGAGACCCCTGACTGCCGAAAGCTGGAGGCTGCCCTTTTGGAGGCAGACAGCGCCAACAAAGCAAAAGGCGATTTTCTTGCAAATATGAGTCACGAGATACGCACGCCCATGAACGCCATTGTGGGAATGTGCGAGCTTATCCTGCGAGAGCGGGACATCAGCGAGACGGTAATGGAATATTGCTTCAATATCCAAAATTCGGGACGAAGCCTGCTTTCCATTATAAACGATATTCTGGACTTCTCCAAGATCGAATCGGGCAAGCTTGAGATTATCGAGGACGAATTCAATATTGCCTCCACACTTAATGATGTTATGAATATGGCGGTCACCCGAAAGGAGAACAAGAACATAGAGCTTATCGTCAGCGTCGACCCGAATATCCCCATAGGTATAATCGGCGACGAAATCCGCATACGTCAGGTAATTGTAAATTTAGTGACAAATGCTATTAAGTATACAAACAGCGGCGTTATAAGAATAAAAGTCTCAATGACAAGACATGATTACGGTATCAATCTTTCTGTATCGGTTGCGGACAGCGGAATAGGTATTTCCGAGGATGATCTTGAAAAGCTGTTCAGCAGCTTTCAGCAGGTGGACACCAAGAAAAACCGTTCGGTGGAGGGAACAGGTCTGGGGCTTGCCATTTCAAAGCAGCTAATAACAAAAATGGGAGGCTACATAAACGTTTCCAGCGTTTACGGAGAAGGCTCGGAATTCCGCTTTGTGATCCCGTTGAAGGTCTCAGATCCCGCACCGTTTGTTTCGCTTAAGGATGCGGAAAATATTCATGCAGCAGGCTTTATTGATATGACAAAATTTGAATCTGAAGCAGTGGGGCGGCAGTATGCCTCGCTTATTGCGGAGCTTAGCGAAACGCTGGGTACGGATATAGAGCTTTTCGGTTCAATGGAAGAGCTGAAAGCTCATACAGCGAAGAAGAAATATACTCACCTTTTTGTAGGGCGGGAAGAATATATTGCCGAAAAGGAATATTTTACAAAGGCTGCCTGTGAATACAATGTAGTTGTAGTCCAGGACAGAAGTAATGCTGTTGAGGTCCCGGAAAATATCAGGTGTATCTTCAAGCCTTTTTATGTGCTGTCGGTAGCTGCGGTGCTTAACAATGAAAGACTTCTGACCGGCATAAACGACAGGAGAAGCTCCCCCATAAGATTTGTTGCCCCCAAGGCACGTATACTTGTGGTGGACGACAACGCCATAAATCTGAAAGTAGCCATGGGGCTTATGCGCCCGTATCATATGCAGGTGGTGACTGCCGACAGCGGACGTGAGGCAATTTCACTGCTTCGCTCCAAGGATTTTGACCTTGTTTTTATGGATCATATGATGCCCGGGCTTGACGGTGTGGAAACAACTGCGCTCATTCGAAAAACAGAGGGCGAATATTATAAAAAGCTGCCTATTATTGCCCTTACCGCAAATGCGGTAAACGGAGTGAGGGAGATGTTCCTTGCCTCGGGTATGAATGATTATATTGCAAAGCCTATCGAGCTTTCCGCATTGGACAGGATACTGAAAACATGGCTGCCAAAGGAGCTTATAAAACGCCCGTCGGGAGAAGAAAGCTTCGCAAATGACCGTCGGGACAGCAAAGGCGGAACTGTACAAAAGGCAGACCCTTTAAAAAATGAGATATTTGACGTACAGACAGGCATATTCTATACAGGCGGAGACAGGGAAACCTATGAGGAAATACTGGAAATTTACGTCCGCAAGAGTGCGGAAAAGCTTGAATATATAAAGAGGCTTTATGATGAAAAGGCGTGGAAGGATTATATTATCGAAGTGCACGCACTTAAAAGCTCCTCTCTCTCAATAGGTTCTTCAAAGCTGTCGGAAATGGCAAAAGAACTGGAGCTTGCGGGAAAAGCAGGCGATTATTCGGTAATTGAAAAGAAAAATTCGGCAATGCTTGATATGTATTCGCAGGTGGCAGCGGCGGGAAGGGAATATCTTGACCGAAACAGGCCTGCTGTTACGGAAATGCCCGCAGCAGCCGTACAGCTTAAAGAAATTACCGAAGAAAAGGTTCTGGAGTACATTGAGAAAATATGCGAAGCGTGTGGCTCCTTTGACGGCGACGCTATTGCCGAAATATGCCGTGAAGCCTGCGGCTGTGCGGTAAAGGGTACGTCCCTCGAACCGCTGTTCTCGGAAGTGCAAACGGCGGCGGAGGATTTTGAATACGATGAGGCGGGTGAGCTTGCCCGTAAAATATCCGAAAGGATAAAGGGAGTGTGAATTATGGAAAAGAAAAAAGTCGGGATCATTGCCGAGTGCGTATGCGACCTTCCGCTAAGCATTATCGAGGAATATGACATCAGCATAGTTTATTTTCTCGTAGAGACCGACAGCGGCGTATTTGCCGACACCTATGAGATAACTGCGGAAAACATTATCGGATATATGGAGGCGGGAGGAAAAAAATCCAAATCTTCTGCGCCGTCGGTGGAGGTGTATATTGAGGCTTTCAGAAAAAAGCTGAAAAAATATGAAGAGGTATTTCTTCCCACGATAGGCTCATCCATAAGCGCTTCCTATGCAAATGCCGTTAAAGCAGTCAGGGAAATGGGAGACGAGGGTAAACGCATTCATGTTTTTGACACGGGACACCTTTCAACGGGTCTTGGGCATATGGTCATATCTGCCGCACAGCTTGCAAGCGCAGGTGAAAGTGCGGAAACAATAACAGCTGCCCTTACCGACCTGCAAAGCAGAGTCTCCACCAGCTTTATTGCCATGAATGTGAATTACCTTTACCTAAACGGATTGGTAAGCAAAACCGTAATGAAGCTTTGCGGAATGCTGAACGCCCACCCGGTTCTTGTAATGAAAAAAGGAAAACTGACAGCGGAGTACATAGAATTCGGAAATTATGAAAGATCGTATGCACGGTATATAAAACGGCAGCTTAAAGGCAGCGGTAGAATTGATAAAACAAGAGCCTTTATAACTTATGCAGGCGTTCCGTTAAAATATATTGAGGAAATAAAAAAACAGGCGGAAAGGCTTGGAGGATTTCGAGAGATAATTGTTACAAAGGCCTCCGCCACTATTTCAAGCAACTGCGGTCCGGGTACGGTCGGAGTTTTATTCATAAGAAATACAGTTTAATAAAAAGTTTTAAAGTCAGCGGTAATCCCTTAAGTTTCAATGTATCTTTGGTGTGCTGAAGTTAAGTAAAGGAGTTCAAAAATATGCAGCATATTTTAATTGTTGACGATGACAAGGTAAGTCTTGCGTCAGCCAAAAAATTACTTAGCCGTACCTACCGTGTAACGGCAGTGACCTCGGGCGGGCAGGCGATAAAGTTTCTTGAAAACAACAAATGCGACATGATACTGCTGGATTTAAATATGCCCGAGCCGGACGGCTTTCGGACAATGGAGCATATAACAGCAATGCTTGATAACCCGCCGCCTATAATTTTTCTTACTGCCGACAGTGACGAGAAAACCGAAAGCCGCTGTCTTAAAGCGGGTGCAATGGATTTTATTGCAAAGCCCTTTTCGGAAACGGTGGCTCTTTCACGGATAAGCCGTATTCTTGAGCTTTCCGAGATGAAAAACAATCTTGAGATCAAGCTGGAGGAAAGGATGCGCCACATAAGGCATATTCAGGACATGATGGTGCTTGGCATGGCGGCGATGGTGGAAAGCCGTGACAACAGTACAGGCGGGCATATCAAGCGCACCAGCGAGGTGGTAAAGATTTTTTCCCGGAAGCTGACAGGAATTACGCCCGAGCTGTCTGAGGATTTTCTCGGTATGGTGACAAGAGCTGCGCCTATGCATGATCTCGGCAAGATAGCAGTGGATGATGTTATTCTCCGAAAGCAGGGCAGATTTACAGATGAAGAATATGCCGCAATGAAGAAACACTCCGCAGAAGGCGCAAGAATTGTGGAACAGATATTAAAGGATATTGAGAAAGAGAGCTTTGTGAAAACAGCCGTCAATGTTGCCCATTATCATCATGAAAAATGGGACGGAAGCGGTTATCCCATAGGCTTGTCGGGTGAGAATATTCCCATTGAAGCACGTATAATGGCCCTTGCAGATGTATTTGACGCACTTGTCAGCAAGCGCTGCTACAAGGATGCGTATTCCTATGACAAAGCCTTTTCCATAATAGAAAGCTCTCTCGGTTCTCATTTCGATCCCGGGCTTGGCAGGATATTTATGACTTGCCGCCCTGAGCTTGAAGCTTTGTACGGCGGCTGCTAAAAATTATTCATAGGAAAGGTGATTTGGTGATTTTTATGAAACATATTCTTATTGTTGACGATAACAAGACAAACTTAGCCTCGGCACGTTCCGTACTCAGTGAGGATTACAAGGTCACGGCAGTAACTATGGGTGTGCAGGCTTTGAAGTTTCTTGAAAACAATCTTTGCGACCTTATTCTTTTAGACATTAATATGCCCGAAATGGATGGCTTTGAGGTAATGAAACGCATAAGGGAAAACGAATGCTGCGTAAATATCCCCATAATATTTCTGACCGCCGACAGCGATCCTGTGACCGAGAGCCGCTGCTTTGAGGAGGGCGCACTGGACTTTATTGCAAAGCCCTTTGTGACAGCGGTCATGCGTTCACGGATAGCTCGTATTCTTGAGCTTGAGGATATGCGCCGCAGACTGGCAAATAAGCTTGAGGAAAAAATTCAGGAGGTAACAGACATTAAAAATAAGTCCCAGCAGGACGCTCTGACAGGGCTGTGGAACAGATCCTATACCGAAAATGCCGTAGATAAACTGATAGGAGACGGGAGCTGCGGCACATTGTTCATGATAGATATGGACAACTTCAAGGCAATAAACGATAATTACGGGCATATTGAGGGAGATAACACGCTTAAAATGTTTGCAGATACAATGAGAGCGCACTCCTCGGAGGGAGATATTCTCTGCCGTATCGGAGGGGACGAATTTGTAATGTTTGTGAACGGAAAAACAGCCAAGACAGAGATAGGGAATCTTGCAGGCGATATTATATCCGACCTTTGCCGCAAAATTGAAGAAAAGAAATTCGAGACCAACTCCTCGGTATCTATAGGAATTGCACAGGTGCCTGAGGACGGCAGCAATTTCGCTTCCATTTACAATGCTGCGGATAAGGCGCTTTATTATGTAAAACAAAACGGAAAGAATTCCTTTCACTTTTTCAGCGAGCAAAAGGCTGCCGAAAGGACCCGATCGGGCAGCCTTGTAGACCTTCAATATCTGCGTGAGGTCATGTCCCGCACGGATTCGGGAAGAGGAACCTATCAGCTTGATATTGACAGCTTTCATCATGTGTACAACTTTATACGGCGCTTTGTGGAGCGCAGCGAACGTGACGTTCAAACAGTGCTGTTTACCGCTGTGTACAACGATAATGAAAATGCAGATACCGAAGAAACCGAGATAGCTCTTGAAATGATGGAGCGTGCGATCTACACTTCGCTTCGGCGTTCGGATGTTTCAACACGGTATTCGGGAAAACAGATCATTGTCATACTTATGGATTCGGACGCCCCGAACGGTGCAGTTGCTGCCGGACGTATCATCGACTGCTTTAACAGGCTTTATACAGGCGGGAAGATACACTTTGAATTTGGCATTGCTTCTGTTTAGGCTCTGTTTTGATATGCTATTTCAAGCCCGATATTATTAGTCGTGCATTTGACTTGCCCGACAGCCTCTGCCTCATCAGCGAGATCATACAAATCCCGAATCTGAATAAGATAAATTCTCAACATAAGCTCCGGATCGTAGACTTGTCCCTGCGCTCTCCTTTATAATAGAACGGCTTAATAAGTGTTATCCACTCGTCCCACGGAATTATGCGTTCTATCTGCTCTAAAAATTCTTTTTTCTTTGTCCGCACTTATAACAGCTTGTCATTCAGTATGGACAGACTTATTTGTTTACTCATATTTTTATTATACCTTATTTTTTGTGATTTGCAAGTGTTTTGTACGGTGTTGCCCTAAAGACAGTCAAAAGTAAATACCCGGAAACTTTTACAAAGGTTTCCGGGAAAAATTATGTTCAGGTGGGGCGTTCTCCTTCCGGGCTAATGCCGAGACGTATCTGGCAACTGTCAAAAAGGATTATCCCGGAGCATTTATCAAGGCCCTGCAGCTTACATAAAAACGGCGTGCCTAAAGGTGCGCCGTTTAATTTAACGGAGGTGTTTTATATGAAAAGTTTTATACCATGGATAGGCGGCAAAACGCTGCTTGCCAAAAAGATCATATCGGAATTTCCCGAAAATTTCGGGCGATACATTGAGGTGTTCGGCGGCGGTGCTTCGGTTCTTTTTGCGGCTGAAAAGCACGCTAAAATCGAAGTGTACAACGACATGAACGGGAAACTCGTAAACCTGTTTCGCTGTCTCAAATATCACCGAGGTGAGCCGGAGCGTGAGATTGACGGTTATGTCAATTCCCGGGAGGTTTTTTATGATTTGCGTGAACGTCTGAAATGCCGTGGTTTCACGGATATTCAGCGTGCGTCAATGTTTTTCACACTGATAAAATTATCCTTTGGTGCTAACTGCAAGGATTATTGCTGCTGCACCAGAACGCTGGATACATCACGGTTTGCGCAAGTTTCGGAACGAATAAAAAATGTTGTTATCGAAAACAGAGATTTCAAGGAGCTTATAAATCAGTACGACCGCCCGGACGCATTTTTCTACTGCGACCCACCCTATTATAGATCTGAGAAGTGTTATACAAATACTTTCATCATTTAGAGAACAGATTTGGAATAATAAAAAGGTCCATTGACCCTAAAATTTCTGCTGATTTAAATACTGGGGCAACTGCATGCGTTAAAAGGAGCATACACAACTCTGCAAAACAAAGCCTGTTATTTGACAAAATAAAATTTATAAACCGCAAAAAGCATTTAAGTGGAAAACACAACTGCATTAAAATGTTCTATTTTATGCCGTGCAACCTTGATGATGAAACATTGTCAAGGTATACTGTTACGCACGAATACGGTCATATGCTTGAAAATGTGTTAATAAGCAGCGATGATCAATCTTTTAAAGTGAAGACTAAACAGATTAGAGACGAGATAACTGATATTGCGAAACAGATTGACAAAAAATATGACGAAAGCAAATACCTATCAGTGTATGGAGCGACAAATAATCGAGAAATTTTTGCAGAATGCTTTGCATACAGTCAACTTGGAAACCCAAACATATTAGGATATGCAATGCAGATTTGGTTTGAAAGGAATGGTTTTTGATGAAAGAAATGCCCTATTTTATGAAAAATAAAGAATGGTATTATCGTGATCCAAATGATGGCGAATATGGTTACAAGCTTACGGATAAAGCACCTCCGAAAGCAATAAAGTCTTATCAGGAATTTTACGATAGTCACTTTTTTATTGATGAAAATGGAGACGAATGGGTAGATACTTAAAGAAATAACCGCCTGTAACAGGGCGGTTTTCTTATGCCCGAAAGGAGGCAAAAGCTATGAAATTTTGCGAATGGTGGCGGCGCAGAATATGAGGTGTGATGAGTATGGCATAAATTTAGTGGAGATTTCC
>CAZGAZ010000080.1:0-14403 GCA_964523835.1 uncultured Ruminococcus sp. | reverse complement strand
TCGGATACGACCCGCCGTTTCCGGCGTGCCCCTAAAGTGTCAGCCGCACTAATGAAAGCGAACGGATTCCTTTCATCATTTTTATTATATAACTATTATTTTATTTTGTCAATAGTTTTCCGGAAAATTTTCCCGATTTGACAAAAGGAAAAAAATGTGATATACTTAAAAAAGTGAAAATTCAAGAAAATTCCGAAAGGATTGGTGTTTATGAACACAAACAGCTATGAATCCCCTTTCTGCACACGGTATGCAAGCAAGGAAATGCAGTATATTTTTTCGGCGGACAAAAAATTCACCACATGGCGCAGGCTTTGGGTGGCGCTTGCAAGGGCGGAAATGAAGCTGGGGCTGAATGTCACAGAGGAACAGGTGGCGGAGCTGGAGGCGAATATCGAGAATATCGACTACGAGTGCGCCGCTGAGCGGGAAAAGCAAGTTCGCCACGATGTAATGGCGCATGTGTACACTTACGGAAAATGCTGCCCCAAGGCGGCGGGGATAATCCACCTGGGGGCGACCTCCTGCTATGTGGGGGACAATACCGACGTTATTATTATGAGAGAGGGGCTTGACCTTATCCGCAGGAAAATGGTCACGGTCATTGCACAGCTGTCGGATTTTGCTATGAAGTGGAAGGACGAGCCTGCACTTGCATATACCCATTTGCAGCCTGCCCAGCTTACCACTGTGGGCAAGAGGGCGTCCCTCTGGATAAACGAGCTGCTTATGGATATGGAGGAGCTGGAGTTCAGGATAAAGAGCTTAAAGCTTCTCGGCTCAAAGGGCACAACGGGCACCCAGGCTTCATTCAAGGAGCTTTTCCACGGGGACAGCGGCAAGGTAAAGGAGCTGGAGCGGCTTATTGCGGAGGAAATGGGCTTTGAGGGAGTAGTGCCCGTTTCGGGACAGACCTATTCGAGAAAGGCCGACACTATGGTACTCTGCACTCTCTCGAATATTGCCCAGTCGGCTATGAAATTTGCAAATGATCTGCGCATTCTCCAGAATTTCAAGGAAATGGAAGAGCCTTTCGAGAAAAATCAGATAGGCTCATCTGCCATGCCCTACAAGAGAAACCCCATGCGCTGCGAGCGTATCACGGCTCTTGCACGTTATCTTATGATAGATTCGCTTAACCCTGCCTTTACAGCGGGCACACAGTGGTTCGAGCGCACTCTCGACGACAGCGCAAACAAGAGAATTGCCGTTGCGGAGGGCTTCCTTGCCTGTGACGCTATCCTTAATATTCTTATAAATGTGACCTCGGGACTGGTGGTATATCCAAAAATTATCCGCCGCAGGGTAATGGCGGAGCTGCCCTTTATGGCAAGCGAAAATATCATGATGGACGCAGTGGAAAAAGGCGGCGACCGTCAGCAGCTTCATGAGCGGATAAGGGAGCATTCCATGGCGGCAGGCAAGCGTGTAAAAGAGGACGGGCTGGACAATGACCTTATTGAGCGCATTCTGGCGGACGATATGTTCGGCCTCAGGCGTGAGGATATAGAAAACATTCTTGTTCCCGAAAACTACACGGGCAGAAGCGGCGAACAGGTGGAGGAATTTATCTCGGAATGCGTTAAACCCTTGCTGGAAAAATATCCCGACTGCGTGGGTGAAAAGGCGGAGCTTAGTGTGTGAAAACGGAGGCAGGAGGCAGAGATGCAGGAAGCAAAACCGCTTGCGCTGTGCATTGCTTATACTGTTTTCTTATTGAGCAAAAAGTATTTTGCCGCAAAAGCCGTATACAGCTTTTGCGGCGATTTTGTTTCAGGAAAAAGGGTCTTTTACAGCGGTGACTGCAAAAGACCCTTTTAAGATTTTTCACGGATCAGGCTCATCACCACTTCCTGCCTCTTGCCTCTCACGGATTGGGTACATCTCCCCCGCCGTACATAAAGGACATAGTCTTTGAAGCCTCAATGGAATCGGTGACAGGGGCGGGCTGCCAGTTATTGTGGCTGCCTGTGTAAACGTAAAATGGAGTTATGGTTTCCTCTGCGCCCTCGTATTCACCGTCCTCGTTGAAATAAAAGGTCTCGGTGAATATCACGGTGCGGTTTTCGGGAGTGCGGTTTGCGCCGTAGCAGAAATTGCCTATGGAATAGACTATGTGGGCGCCGTTGTACTCCTCCATAGGACGCAGCACATGAGGGTGAGAGCCGACTATAAGGTCAACGCCCATATCCACGTATTTATGGCAAAGCTCGGTCATCCATTCCTCGGGAACGTGCTCGTATTCCTCGCCGCCGTGGAAATAAAGTATCTGAATATCGCTGTTTTCCATAACCCCCTCAATAGCGGGAGTTATTACAGTATCGGCATTTTTGTTAAAAAGTCTTGCACATACGACCGCAACGGTCACGCCGTTTTTCTTGAAATAAATGGGGTTTTCCGTATCCCCCCAGGCGATACCTGCGCTTGTAAGGGACGATATCGTGTCCTCATAGCCCTCTGCGCCGTAATCATATGTATGGTTGTTGGAAAGATTCACAGCGTCAATGCAGCCTGCGCTGAATATCCCCGCATAATCGGAGGGGGACTTGAACCAGAACGCCTCGCCCTCCTTTTCCGTGCGGAAAAGGCTGCGGTCGGAAAGGACAGTCTCACAGCTTGCAATGACATAATCGCTGGATGCATAGCAGGGTATGGCATTTTCAAAGAAATACGACGGCTCTTTTACCTCGGCATATTTCACAAAGGAATCCTCCCTTGTGTCGTTAAGATTAGCCGCAAGCACACAGTCCCCCACAAAGGTAACGGACACGGAATGAAGCTCGGGCAGGGACCCGCTTTTGAAATCCGCAATGGGGACAGTGACAAGACCTGTTTCGCTGCCGTAGGCGCTCCTCTCGAAAATTTCCGAGGGGTCCGCAATGGCGGCAGGCTCATTATCGGGCAGCTCGTCTTTAAACAGCGCTCCGAAAGAAAGCGCCACAGCACAGGCAGCCGTCAGTCCGAAAACTGCGCTTATCTTTTTCATATTAAAAATCTCCGTTCTTTTGTTCACATTTATGGGCTTTTTTCTGTCAGCCCTTTTTCTTTGAAGTTGCTGATTTAAAGTGTTTCCCCCGCCTGCGGCGGGAAAAACACCGCCATGCACAGCCGTTTTTTAAAAAGGAAAATTTTTAAAAGCAATTTAATCAGCACTTACCTTTTTCTTTGTAAAAACATTATAACACAGAATTTTCCAAAAAACAAGTTAAAATTCGGTTACAAAATATCGGCGGTTTTCACAGAAGTGAAGGTTGGATATTGACATATCGGATAAAAAATTCTCAAATGCAATAAAGAGCGGGGAAAAAATTTCTCTGGGGTATAAATTGGGGGCGGCGTGGTATGCGATTGCACAAATATAGGGGGGAATTTTTGTGCAGTTAGACAATATTGCGTATAAGATAAATTATTTTGCGTAAAGCTATTGACAAATCGGGAAAAATATGCTATAATATAAAAAGGCAAGCAAGAGCGCCGGTGACAACAAGTGTCACCCCCACTTGGGTTTCCAAAGGGGGTTCCCCCCTTTGGAAACCCGAGTGGAGTGTGTGCTCTTGAATGCTTTACTTTGCTATGCTTTGAAAGGAGATTTTTCTTTGGATAAAAACAGCCGATATGAAATTGATATGTGCAATGGCCCTGTGCTTACTAAAATGCTGCTCTTCGCTCTGCCGCTGATGTTCTCCAGCATTTTACAGCTGCTGTTCAATGCGGCGGATGTTGTGGTCGTGGGCCGCTGTGCAGGCGATAATTCCCTTGCGGCGGTCGGCTCGACCACTGCGCTGATAAATTTATTCACCAACCTTTTTGTAGGGCTGTCGGTAGGCGCAAATGTGGCGGCGGCAAGATTTCACGGCGCCAGGCAGGAACGTGAACTGCAAAACACTGTTCACACGGCTATGTCCCTGAGCATTATCAGCGGACTGATACTGACGGCTATGGGGCTTTTCGGTGCACGGAAAATGCTGGTGCTTATGCAGTCGCCCCCTGAGGTCCTCGACCTTGCGGCGGCGTATCTGCGGATTTATTTTATGGGTATGACCGCTTCCATGGCGTACAACTTCGGGGCGGCGCTGCTGAGGGCTATGGGCGACACACGCAGGCCGCTGTATTATCTTCTGGCGGCGGGGGTCATCAATGTTATCCTTAATCTGGTGTTTGTGATAGCGCTCAGAATGGATGTGGAGGGGGTCGCTCTGGCGACGGTGATCTCACAGGTCATTTCGGCGGTGCTGGTCGTGCGCTGTCTTATAAAGGAGCAGAGCGGGTTTCATCTTGATTTAAAGAGACTGACGGTACACCCGAAAACCCTGGGAGTAATACTCAGCATTGGCTTGCCTGCGGGGTTTCAGGGGATCGTTTTTTCCGCTTCAAATGTGGTGATACAGTCCTCGGTGAACGGGTTCGGGAACATTACAGTGGCGGGCAGTGCGGCGGCGGCGAATATTGAGGGGTTTGTTTATATGGCAATGAACTCCTTTCATCAGGCGGCGACCTCCTTTGTGAGCCAGAATTACGGGGCGGGAAAATACAAGCGGATAAACAGGGTCGTGCTGACGGCGCAGGGGTGCGTGACAGTCACGGGGCTTGTACTGGGAAATCTGGCGGTGATGTTCGGGGAAAAGCTGCTGGGCATTTACACCGACAGCCCCGAGGTAATTGCCATGGGGCTTATACGCCTTGGGATAATCACACGCATGTATGCTTTATGCGGAATGATGGACGTTATGGTGGGGGCTTTGCGGGGCATAGGCCGATCGATAATGCCCATGATTGTTTCGCTTCTTGGGGCTTGCGGTCTGCGGCTTTTATGGCTGCGGACGGTTTTCATGATCCCCGAATATCACACTATAACCGTTGTTTATCTTTCCTATCCCATTTCCTGGATAATCACGCTGTCGGTACATATCATCTGCTTTGTGTTCGCTAAAAGGAGTATACGGAAAAAATTCGGCGAGGGGGTGGAATAGCGGGAAACATTTGCCCTTAAGTGTACGGGGATTATCCCATTCATTTTATGTCAAATAATGTCCGATTTTTATTTATAATTTGACATTTCTTACAAAAAAAGTGCGGAATAATTTATGTCCTAATTGTTTTTTTTGTTGCAAAATTATTAAAACTGTGATATACTTATAATAGGTACATATCTGCACGGGTGTATGAATATGCAAAAATAAATGAACTTCGGGAGGCTAAGACTATGAAAAAAATATTGGCGGGCATATGCGCTGTTTTATTTGTCTGGGCGGCGGTATTTTCGGTAAATTCGGGCATGGCGGTATATGACGGGTCGGAGCCCGATGTTTCGGAGAATGAAACCGGACAGGGAGCTGCGGAAAATGAGCCGGAGGGGGAAGTATCGGTGAACGAGCCGGGGGAAGATGTGACGGTTGGGGAACCCGAAGAAGAAATGCCTGAGAATGAGCCCGTGGAAGATTTATCGGAAGATGAAGCCGGGGAAGAAATGCCGGGGAATGCGCCCGTGGAGGATGTGGCGGCTGATGAGCCTGCGGGAGATGTGTCGGTGAACGAACCCGGGCAGGATATATCGGGAGACGGGGATATGCCGTCAGAAGAGGACTACACGGGTATTATGCTTTTGGCGGAAAGCAGAAACACCGTTACGTCCAATCTGGATATTGAGGGCGGCATAAATGGTACAGATTATACATATACCGATAGTTCTCCGGGAAAGCTTACCATTCTGACAAACACACCTATGACTCTTTACGGCAATTATTCAATTTACACCCCCTCCTACTCCGCCTATTGTACAATATCGGTAGAAAGCAATGAAGGAGCAAATTTAACTTTAAACAATGTTTATATCGGCACCAATACCGGAGCTGCAATTGACTTAGCCGGCAGCGGTTCTGTCACCATTAATCTTGAAGGCAGCAATAAGCTGGTGTCGGGGGCGAATTGCGCAGGCTTGCAGAAAAACGGCGATTCCGATTCCTGTAAGCTGATAATAACGGGAGAGGAAGGCAGTTCGCTTGACGCATCGGGCGGCAGCGACAGCGCAGGTATCGGCGGCGGCAACGGTCAAAGCAGCGGTTATATAACGGTCAAGGGCGGAGATATCACTGCTTCTGCCGGCGGCGGCAGCGGCGCAGGTATCGGCGGCGGAAATGGCGGCAGCGGCAGCCATATAACAATCGAGGGAGGCAGTGTTAAAGCTACAAGCGGCAGCGGCGCAGGTATCGGCGGCGGTTACGGCGGAAACGGCGAATACATAACAATTAACGGAAACGCTGTTATTACCGAAGCTTTCTCAAATAACAACGGCGCAGGTATCGGCGGCGGCGAGGGCGGCAGCGGCAGATATATCGAAATAGGCGGAGACGCCGTTATCTCAAAAGCACAAAGCAATTACGCCGCAGGTATCGGCGGCGGCCGAAGCGGGGACGGCGAATATATAACAATAAGCGGCAATGCTAATGTTACTGCAAAAGGCGGTCAATACGGCGGCGCAGGTATCGGCGGCGGCGGGCTTTTAGGCGACGGCAAGCATATAACAATCAAAGGCGGCACTGTCACAGCTACAGGCGGAAACGGCAGCGCAGGCGGCGCAGGTATCGGCGGCAGCGGAACCGGCAGCGGCGACGGAACAAAGAACGGCACGGGCTCAGGCTTTGACATAAGGATAGAAGGCGGCACCGTCACAGCCACAGGTACAAACGGCGGTGCAGGTATCGGCGGCGGAGGAGGCGGTATTACCAGTGTCAGCGGCAGTACCGGATGCACCGGTGCAGGCGAGCAGATAATAATAACAGGCGGCACTGTCACAGCTACAGGCGGAAACGGCGGCGCAGGTATCGGCGGCGGCTACGGCAATGGCGGCAGCGGCATTGAAATAAGCAACAGTGTGGTCTACGCTTACGGCAGCCAGTGCGGTAATGATGGCAGCGCAGGTATCGGCGGCGGCGCAAAGGGCGGCAGCGGCAGCGATATAAAGATAATCGGCAGCGAGGTCACAGCTACGGGCACAAGCGGCGGCGCAGGTATCGGCGGCGGCAGCAGCGGAGAGGGCAATACAATAAGTATAAGCGGCGGCGGAAAGGTTACTGCTACCGGCGGCAGCGGCGCAGGTATCGGCGGAGGCAGCAATGCCGACGGCAGCGGTATTACAATAGACAACGGCAATGCCGAGGTCATAGCTAAAAGCACCAGCAGTGCTGCAGGTATCGGCGGCGGCAGCAATGCCAACGGCAGCGACATAAAAATATACAGCGGAATTATTACAGCCGAGGGCAACGGCGGCGCAGGTATCGGCGGCGGACAGGGAATGAGAACAGGTTCGGGTAAGGGAAGCGGCATTGAAATACACGGCGGTGAAATCACAGCCACAAGCGCCGGCGGCGCAGGTATCGGCGGCGGGCAAAACGGAGACGGTGAAAATATAACTGTAATAAACTGTGATATGATCTACGCCAAAAGCACCGGAGGCGGTGCAGGTATCGGCGGAGGCGGGGGCGGCAGCGGCAAGGACATAACAATAGGGGGCGGAAAGAATATCACAGCCGAAGCCGAACAGACCGGCGCAGGTATCGGCGGCGGAGGCGGCGGCAGCGGCACAAACATAACAATAAGCGGCGGAGAAAATATTGCAGCCCAAGGCGGAGGCGGCAGCGCAGGTATCGGCGGAGGTTACAACAGCAGCGGTACGGGCATAACAATAAGCGGCGGCGAAAATATCACAGCCACAGGCGGTCAAGGCGGCTCAGGTATCGGCGGAGGCTCAGGCGGCAGCGGCATAGACATAACGATAAGCGGCGGCTCGGGTATTGATGTCACAGGCGGAAATAACGGCGCAGGTATCGGCGGCGGTGCAGGCGGTATAGGCACGGGCATAATAATAAGCGGCGGCGAAAATATCACAGCCACAGGCGGAAGCGACAGCACAGGTAGGGGCGGCGCAGGCATTGGCAGCGGGCAAGGCAGCAATGCCTCATCCACAGAGATGACAATAGAAATAAGCGGCGGTGAGAATATTACGGCCAACGGCGGCTCAGGAAGCGCAGGTATCGGTTTAGGAAGCGGCAGCAGAGGTGAGCTGACGGTGACTGTAGACGGAGATGTGACTGCGAACGGCGGAAATAACGGCGGCGCAGGTATAGGCTTCGGAAGCGGCAGCAGCGGCAGTATGACGGTGACCGTAAAAGACGGAGATGTAACTGCGAGCGGCGGAAATAACGGCGGCGCAGGTATAGGCTTCGGAGGCGGCAGCGGCGGCAGTATGACGGTGACCGTAAAAGACGGAGATGTAACTGCGAGCGGCGGCAACGGCGGCGGCGCAGGTATAGGCTTCGGCTCAGGCGGCGGCGGAAATGCAGATGTGACCGTTGAGAGCGGAAAGGTCACCGCAAGCGGCGGCGGCGGCGGCGCAGGTATAGGCGGCGGAAAGGGCAGCAGCGGCAGCCTGTCTGTTACCATTGAGGACGGAGATGTATCTGCAACGGGCAGCATCAGCGTAAACGGAGGCATCGGCAACCTTCAAGGCGGGGCGGGTATCGGCGAGGGAGCAAGCAGCAATATGTCGTCTTCTGCCATAACCATAAAGAAAGGAACTGTCAGCGCTTTCGGACCTGTCAGCGATGAATCGGGAAACATCGGCACGGGTATAGGCGGCAGCGAGGTCAATGTAGGCATAAAGGGCGAAAGTAACGAGTCCTACCCTTGGGTATACACCAATAAGATCACAGACAAAAACGGCAAGAAAGATTACCTGGGCATTATATTTGAGGGCGGCAGTGCGGAAAATCCCTCAGGTGAGGGTATTGTTTACGGTATACAGCTGAATGCTACCAATGATATATTCAGCTCGGAAAGCAGCGACAACCCTGTTTCAAAGATAATAGTTCTTGGAGGCGAAACATATACAATAGACAGCAAGCTTACTCTGGACGGCACGGTACTGCACCTTAATGCAGGCGCAACGCTGGACAACTGGCAAAGAGTAAATTGCATTAACGGCGGAAGGATCGAGCATGACGACCCTTCGGATTATGATTCGGCTACAGGCTTATGTAATATATGCGGATCACCCGGAACTCATGAATGGGACAAATCACATTGGGAATTTGACAATAGCTGCCACTGGTATGGATGTCTTGAAACAAAAGACTGTTCGACTAAAAAGAACCTGAGAACAAACTGTCATCTGGAAGAAAATCACATTTACAGCTTAATGGGCGGCTACGGCGAACACGTTGCCGACGAAAACAACCCCGATAAGGTGGAGGATGTGACGGTCGGGGGAGTCGAGATGATCAAGCGGACTTACATCTGCCAAACTTGCGGTCACAGTTATTACAAGCTTGCCGATAAGCCAAAGCCTGCTCCGACAGAAACCACTCCGACAGAAACTGCTCCGACGGAAACTGCTCCGACAGAAACTACCCCAACGGAAACTAATCCGACAGAAACCACTCCGACAGAAACTACTCCGACAGAAACCACTCCGACGGAAACTGCTCCGACGGAAACTGCTCCGACAGAAACTACCCCAACGGAAACTACTCCGACGGAAACTACCCCGACAGAAACTACCCCGGCAGAAACCACTCCGACGGAAACTACCCCGACAGAGACCACCCCCACCGTCACGACCTCTCCGAGCACGGGAGGCAGACCGCATATCGGAACTACTCTGCCTGACGCTCAGGCGGCAAGCGTTCCCAAAGAGACATTGGGCAGCGAGGATATCTCTGTGGGGTCGGGGCTTTTGTCCGGCACGGTAAGTGCGGTTATTTCGGAAAAAATGATCGCATTGCCTCCGATCGTTATTTCGGCAGCAGCTGCAGTTTCTGCATTCGTTTCCGGGCGGCGCAGGAAAAAATAATATCATATTCGGACGGGAGATCCCTTGCGGGTCTCCCGATTTTTTATATCGGACAGATTTTCCTGCCTCTTGCTTCTTGCTCCCGTACGGGCAGCTTATGCAGCCGAAACGGCAGGTCAGTGTTAATGGGATTGACTTTTTGTGCGGCAGGGCTTATAATTAAATTCGGAAAGGCGGAAGTCTGAAGGTTAGCGGTAAACCCTTAAGTTTCAGCGTTTCTTTGGTGTGAAAGTCTGATTAACGGAGTGGAAAAGTTTGAAGGTTGGCGGTAAGCCCCTAAGTTTCAGCGTTTCTTTGGTGTGAAAGTCTGATTAACGGAGTGGAAAAGTTTGAAACATAGCGGGAGCAGCCCCTAAGTTTCAGAGTACCTATGGTGCGAACGAAAGATTAGCGGGAGGTAAAAGTTTGAAGATCGAAATCATAACGGATGAAAATGCGGATGATCTGAAAATTTCCGTTACGTGCAGGCAGTTATCGCCGGAGGTGGAAAAGCTCATTGCGGTGTTACGAATGACGGATCATCAGCTTACGGGGAGAAAAAATGACGAGATTCATCTGCTTGACACTGCCCGGGTCATTTATATCGAAAGCGTGGACAGGAAATGCTTTATTTACACGGCGGAGGATATTTATGAATCGGAACTGAAATTATATGAGCTGGAAAGGCAGCTGGAGGAATACGGCTTCTTCAGAGTGAGCAAATCGGTGCTTATACATCTTCACAATGTGCAGTCCCTTAAAGCGGACATCAACCGCAGGATAAGGATAACAATGTCAAACGGCGAGCAGATAATTGCCTCGAGACAATATGCAGATAAGCTGAAAAAACGGCTGGGGGTGATATGATGAAGGAGAACCAAACTGTTTTTGATTATCTCGGGCAGACCTTGATACTGTTCGGATTTACTATGGCGGTGCTTAATATTTTCTGCGTTATTTTCGGCGATTCCGCAGTCGGGTATTCCTCGATTTTTGAGCTTGGAAGCAGGGGGATAACCGTTAAAACGGCGGCGCAGTTTCTGGGCGTTTCCGCAATTATTTCGGGAATGAGGTTTATATTTTTTTCCGATATAATTATTAAAAAAATGCCCATAGGGTTAAGAACGGCGTGTATGCTTACGGGGGTGATAATTGTGATAGCAGGGTTTACGGCTGCGTTTAAATGGTTTCCGGTGAACGACCGCAAGCCTTGGATAATGTTTTTTATCTGCTTCGGGATATCGTTTCTGGGCAGCTGGCTGGTTATGACCGCAAAGGAAAAAACGGAAAACAAAAAAATGGCGGAGGCCTTGAGAAAACTTAAAGAGAAGGAAGAAGTTTGAAAGTTAACGGTAAACCCCTAAGTTTCAGCGTACCTTTGGTGTGAAATTCTAATTAACGGAGTGGAAAAAATGAATGAAATTATAAGAGCCGAAAATATTTCCCGTGATTTTGCGGAAAGACGGGTTTTGAACGGTGTAAATCTGAATGTAAAAAAGGGTGAGATTTTCGGGCTGCTGGGTCCCTCGGGGGCGGGGAAAACAACGCTTATAAAAATTCTTACGGGGCAGCTGGAGCAAAGCGGAGGGGAATGCGAGATACTGGAAAAGAAGGCGGGTTCGCTTACGGTTTCCGACCGTAGAAGAATAGGCGTTATGATGGACGACAAGGGACTGTACGGCAGGCTGTCGGTTTATGATAATATGAAATTCTATTCGGATATTTACAGAACGCCAAAAAGTGAAATTGACGGGATATTAAAGGACACGGGTCTCATTGAAGCAAAGAAAACGCCTGTTTCAAAGCTGTCAAAGGGTATGAAAAACAGGCTTTCGCTGGCACGGGCAATGATGAACAAGGCGGAGCTGATTTTTCTTGACGAGCCTACCTCGGGGCTTGACCCTGTTACGACAAAGCAGATACATAAGATACTGCTGGAGGCGAAGAATGCGGGGACTACCGTATTTCTGACGACTCACAATATGTATGAGGCGCAGAATATATGTGACAGGATATCGCTTCTGAGCGGAGGGAAGATCATTGAAGAGGGTGCGCCAAAGGAGATATGCGAAAAATATGACGACCGTGGGAAGCTGGAAATAACGCTGACCGACGGGGAGAGTGTGACCCTTAAAAACGGCAGTGCGGCGGCGCAGGCGGTAAAGGATTATCTTGAAAAAAATATGATAAAGTCGATACATTCCACCGAACCCGATCTGGAAACGGTATTTATAAAGCTTACGGGAAAGGGACTTGAAGAAGTTTGAAAATTACGGGACATTCTCTAAGCTTCGGCGTTTTTCAGATATACAAGATTAAGTAAGGGAGATTAAAAAAATGAACAATATTACGGCGATTTTTAAAAAGCAGCTGGCTGACACTATGAAAAACAAAACTGTGCTGATACAGTTTCTGATGTTTCCCGTGCTGACGGTCATTATGAATAATGCCGTTAAGATAGAGGGAATGCCGGAAAATTTCTTTGTAAATCTTTTTGCGGCGATGTTTGTGGGAATGGCGCCTCTTACGAGTATGGCGTCGATAATAGCAGAGGAAAAGGAGCAGAGCACGCTGAAGATACTGGTTATGTCGGGGGTAAGGCCTTATGAGTATCTGATAGGGGTGGGGAGTTATGTGTTGATAATGTGCATGGTGGGGTCTGCGGTGATAGCGGCAGCGGGGAATTATGAGTTTGGGGAGGCTGTGCTGTTTTTGTGCATTATGGCAGCGGGGATATTGGCGTCGCTGCTTATAGGCGGGGCGATAGGGGTAGTGAGCAAAACGCAGATGGCGGCGACTTCGGTGACGGTGCCTGTGATGGTGATATTTGCATTTTTGCCTATGCTGTCCATGTTCAACGAAAGCATTGAAAAGATAGCGAAATTTACATATTCGGAGCAGATAAGCCGCAGTCTTGAGGGCATTGGAAGCACGGGAGTTGATATGAAAGGTATCGGCATTGTGGCAGCGAATATGGTCGTTTTTGCGGTGATATTTTTTGCGGCATATGAGAAGAACGGATTGGAAAGTGACTGAAGCAAACAAAGGCATTTCAAGAGCACTCACTTCAAGCGGGTTTCCAAAGGGCTCTGCCCTTCGGAAACCCGCTTGAAGTTTGTGCTCTTGATTGCTATAACAATGCGGCTATCCCCGAGATAATGCCGCATATGACAAGCCCTGCAAGTGTGGGAATAATTATGGCGGCAAACATTTGCTTCACAGACCCCGTTTCCTTCTTCACAGTCATACAAGCGGTAGCGCACGGAAAATGACAAAGCATAAATATCATAGTACAAAGCGCAGTAACCGTTGTCCACCCGTTAGACTTCAGCAGCTCCGCAAGTGCGGATACGCCCTCATAATCTACAGGCGCTCCCGCTCCCGTATATATCATCAGCATTATGGGAATAACTATCTCATTGGCAGGAAACCCCAAAACAAAGGCAAGCAGTATCGCTCCGTCCATACCGAATACCCGCCCTGCAGGCTCAAGAAAATCGGCGCATATCCGAAGAATGCTTACACCGCCTATCTGCACATTCCCCATAAGCCATATTATCAGCCCTGCCGGTGCGGCGGCTGTAACCGCCCGCCCCAGTACAAAAACCGTTCTGTCCAGCAGTGAGCGCACCAACACTTTTCCAATCTGCGGACGGCGGTATGGCGGCAGCTCCAAGGCAAATGAGGCGCTTTCCCCTTTAAGCCAGGTTTTTGACAGAATAGCCGAAAAGAGAAATGTGAGCAGCGCCCCAAGCAGTATCATTGCCGTTACCATAAGCGCCGAGACTCCGTCCCCTGTGAGTCCCCCGACGGTGAAAAATGCGGCGGAGAGGGCTATCAAGGTGGGAAATGCTACAATATAGTAAATGCAACAAACACACCCCTATACGCTGACGATTACATAACAATAGACATAGACGTAAAAAGCGAACCGAATTACCCGCAGATATTCAAAGGGTACAGAACAGCTAACGGCATCAAGCAAGTAGACTTGGCAAGGATAATGGGCGTTAGTCCCTATACGTTAAGAAGTTGGGAACAGGGCAAAGCGAAACCGCCATACGATATATGGCGGCTGCATAAGGATAGGTTTACTGACATATTTTAACACTCGAATGTTGAACAGTAAAAAGCCGCCATACTTTGACATGGCGGCTTTATAAGTATACGCTGCTGTAAAGTTTAACCCCTTTGTGCGTAATACGCCTGTAAATGGTCTATAACCTGATTTCTCTCCGCAGCGGTCAGGTTATTCTCGTCCATACGGCGTTTTAGACTTCTTATATACACGTCATTAACCTGTTTCTGTAGGTTCTTTTTTTCTCCGTACACCATTTCAACGATAATATTAGGTGCTTTTTTTCTTTGTCTGCCCATTATGCAGCACCTCCCACTAATGCTATGACAGAAATGGCTTGTCTTATGATTTTCATAATAAAATCACTCCTTGTTAAATAGTCGATCGTCTGACCGCTATTTAACATAAATAAGGATCACGAAAACAGATCTGAAAATAGAAAAGATCAGCGGACTGCCAAAAGCAATCCGCCGAAAAATATATAAAGGGAGAGCAAACG
>CAZGAZ010000079.1:12484-14430 GCA_964523835.1 uncultured Ruminococcus sp. | reverse complement strand
GGGTGACCCACGCCCCCTATACGCAAGAACCCCCCTCCCCTCTCTTTGGGTTGTCCCCTTTGCACCTTCACTGACAGCCGCCAGTAAATTCAAGCATTCCGCAAACAAAGTCACATTTCATTCAACAGGCAAGTCGCAATTGCCTGTCGTTCTCAGCGCAGTAGGGGAAGCGGCGGCAATCCCGTGGCGCAGTAGGGGAAACGGAGGCAGTTTCACGACGAGGTAGGGGAAACGGAGGCAGTTTCACGGCGAGGCAGGGGAAACGGCGAAAGTCCCACGGCGCAGTAGTGGAAAAAGCCAATCCCCGGCGTTTGAGGGGAGAACAGCGTTAAATGCCGATATATCGCCGATTCTCGCTGCGTGTCATGTGAAATTTTGCGCCTGACAGGCTTTTTCTCGGTTTGCGTCCTGTACATTCGGGCGTTTGGAATGTATAATAAAGCTATGAAAGGAGGACTGATGATGGATCAGAAAAAGATCGGCGGATTTCTTAAAACACTCAGAAAGGAAAAGCAGCTGACCCAGGAGCAGCTGGCGGAAAAGCTGGGTGTGTCGAACAGAAGCGTTTCCCGATGGGAGAACGGAGTCAATATGCCCGACTTCGACCTGGTCATTGAGCTTGCAAATTTGTATGACGTCAGTATCGACGAGATACTGGACGGCGAAAGGAGAATGGATATGATCGATAAGGAAACCGAGAAAACATTATTAAAGGTTGCCGAATACGAAAACAGCGGCAATGAAAAATTTACAAAACGGCTTTGCGGGCTGTTTATCGGGGCTACGCTGTCCTTTGTGCTTTACGGCGTTCTGGAATTTATGGGGCTGGCGGATAAGCCGGGGTATTCGGCGCTGGCAAGCTATGCTATGGGGATAGTTTTCGGGGCGCTGCTGGTGGGGGTGCTGTATACAAGCCGCTATGGACGTAAAATTCAGGCGGCTAAGGCGAGATTTATAGAAAGGATAAAAAAGGGTGAGGGTGCGTCTCAAATAAGTGCGGACGGATTTGGGGAAGAGGCCTGAGCCTCGGTTTATGGGGATATTGGGGCAAGGCAAAGCAGGCTCGGGTCTGCTTTGCCTTTTTTGCGTATAGCATATATGCACAAATGCACCCCGGAAAAATTGGTAGAAATGCCTTGACAAAAGGACTGCTTTATGGTATACTTATAATGTTGATACTGGGTGCGAAAAGCCGCAGCTGTCCGCAAATAATAAAGGCGGTAACAGAATAAAAACCGAAAGCGGAGAGATGATACGGAGGTTTTGAAAAACACATAAATGAAAATTATAGATTTAATAAAAATTTGTCCGTTTGAACAGGTTGCAGGTAAGCTGCTGCTTCATTATAATATAACAAACACAGATGAATTCGGGAAACTGTACAGCAGATTGGAAAAAATGAAGATAAACGGCGAATCCGATTTTTATATTTATATTTCGGCTTTCAGGGAAAGTGATACAGATGATGTATATGTAACCGATTTCGACGAGAATGATGCCGCATTGTATTATGATGTCAGCGGGTATTACGGAAAATCCGATTCCACGATTTACTCTATTGCGTCATCTTCATTTTCGGATTTTATATCGTTTCAGATAGAAGAGGATACACTGTCAAAATATTCATATGATACTATTCTTGCGCATTGTTTATATGAGATTACATGTTATGGGTATGATGACAAGGACAGATGAAAAATGCAGTCGGAATGAGACAGTATAGAGATCAGCCTTTCTTGCTGCAAAACATATGTGCATAATGTTTGCGAACAAGCATATATGCGCAGCTTTTTGCCTTTGGACTTTGTTTCGGGGAGAAAATATACAGAAAAAATTTCCGAAAAATATGCAAAATTTCTCAAAACCCCTTGACAAAGGGGATTTTTTGTGGTATGATTAATATACCTCTTTTTGGGGCTTGTTTTTTTGTGCGCTTTTTTAAGCGG
>CAZGAZ010000079.1:3714-12384 GCA_964523835.1 uncultured Ruminococcus sp. | reverse complement strand
TATGATTAATATACCTCTTTTTGGGGCTTGTTTTTTTGTGCGCTTTTTTAAGCGGCAGAAATTCCCCGTGAAGCCTTTTAAGGGGCTTCGGGAGGGAGGCAAAATGGGGATTCTCTTAACGGAAAGTCCCTTAAAGTAAAGAGAAGCTGTGTTTTTCACAGCCATTAACAGGAGGTGCCGATATGAGAGTAAAGGTAACACTTGCTTGCACAGAGTGCAAACAGCGCAATTACAACACTAAGAAGAACAAGAAGAACGACCCTGACAGACTGGAGATGAACAAGTTCTGCAAATTCTGCAAGAAGCATACCGTCCACAGGGAAACTAAGTAAGGCGGAGGGACAAGTTTGAAACATAGCGGGAATACCCCTAAGTTTCAGCGTACCTTTGGTGCAAACAACAGATCAGCGGGAGGTAAAAGTTTGAAACATAGCGGGAATACCCCTAAGTTTCAGCGTACCTTTGGTGCGAACAACAGATCAGCGGGAGGTAAAGAAATGGCAAAGAAAAAATCCGCAGGAAAGAAAAAACCTGCGGCGAACAATGCTGCAAAAGCAAAGCCTGTTGAGAAAGTCTCCGCCGATAAATCGGAGGCAGCCGAGGCAACCGTCCCCGTAAAGGCAAAAAGCGAAAGCAAACCCGATACCGTCAAGGCTAAGGACACTGACGCTAAGAAACAGGCTAAAAAGCCCAATAAGGCTGCTAAGTATTTCAGAGATCTCAAAAGCGAATTCAAAAAGGTGGTCTGGCCGTCAAAAAAGACTGTGGTCAACAACACCGGCGTGGTGCTGGTGGTAATGCTCGGGTCGGCTATTCTGATGTGGGGGCTCGATTCGGGCTTTGCGGCGCTTTTGAAGGGTCTGCTCTCATTGGCGAGAGCGTAACAGCTGAAAGGAGAGGTCGGGATTATGTCAGACGAGGCTAAATGGTACGTTGTTCATACTTATTCCGGATATGAGAATAAGGTCGCTCAGACTATCCTGCAGGTTGTGGAAAACCGCAAGCTCCAAGGGCTTATTACGGAGGTAAAGGTACCTACCGAAAGAGTGATGGAGAAAAACGACAAGGGCGTTCTGCGGGAGGTTGAAAGGAAAATTTTCCCCGGATATGTGCTTGTTAAAATGATACTCACCGATGACAGCTGGTACATCTGCAGAAATACCAGAGGAGTCACAGGCTTTGTGGGTCCTGAGAGCAAGCCCGTTCCTCTGAGCGAAAAAGAGGTCGAGGCTCTGGGCGTTGAAAGCGGCACCCGGGCTGCCGAGATCGACATCAAGGTCGGGGACAGGGTCAAAATTTCCGCAGGGCCTATGGACGGCTTTGTGGGCGAGGTAAGATCCATCGATCCCGAGGAAAATTCGGTTACGGTCTCTGTTTCCATGTTCGGCAGGGAAACGCTGGCTACTCTTGATCTGAGCCAGGTCAAGACCGTTACGGACTATTAATTTATTAAAACAAGACGCCTGTTGTCCGAGGCGATTCGGGCAAGGGTGTATACGATTTATGGAGGTGTGCGTTATGGCACAGAAAGTTGTTGGCTTAATTAAGCTTCAGATCGCAGCAGGCAAGGCAACTCCTGCTCCCCCTGTTGGTCCTGCTCTGGGTCAGCATGGCGTAAATATTATGTCCTTTACAAAGGAATTCAACGAGAGAACAAAGAATGATATCGGTCTTATAATCCCCGTAGTTATCACGGTTTATGCCGACCGTTCGTTCTCGTTCATCACTAAGACCCCTCCTGCCGCAGTTCTTATCAAGAAGGCTATCAACCTTCAGAGCGGCTCGGGCGTTCCCAACAAGACTAAGGTGGGCAAGATAACCAAGGATCAGATCAGAAAGATCGCAGAGACCAAAATGCCCGACCTTAATGCTGCTTCCGTGGAAAGCGCAATGAGCATGATCGCAGGCACAGCCCGCTCCATGGGTGTAGAGGTTGTTGACTAACCGAAAATTTAAGTGGGAGGATAAACTTTCCGTAGTCATTTATCGTAAGATAAAGGACATTACCACAAATTTACAGGAGGAAATTATATGAAACACGGTAAGAATTATATAGAAAGCTCGAAGCTTGTTGACAAGAACAAGCTCTATGACAGCGCAGAGGCTCTGGAGCTGGCCTGCAAGGCTGCAAAGGCTAAGTTTGACGAGACTGTTGAGGTGCACATCCGTCTGGGCGTTGACTCCCGTCATGCCGACCAGCAGGTAAGAGGCGCAGTTGTACTTCCCAACGGCACGGGCAAGAAGGTAAGAGTTCTTGTTATCTGCAAGGAGGACAAGATGGAGGCTGCTACGGCGGCAGGCGCCGAGTATGTAGGCGGTCAGGATTACATTGACAGGATCATGAAGGAAAACTGGATGGACTTTGACGTGCTTATCGCTTCCCCCGATATGATGGGTATGGTAGGCCGTATCGGTAAGATATTAGGTCCCAGAGGCCTTATGCCTAACCCCAAGGCGGGCACTGTTACCCCCGATGTTGCAAAGGCTGTAACAGAGGCTAAGGCAGGTAAGATCGAGTACCGTCTTGACAAGTCCAACATCATTCACTGCCCTATCGGCAAGGTTTCTTTCGGCAAGGAGAAGCTTTCCGAGAACTTCGAGACCCTGCTTGAGGCTGTTGTTAAGGCTAAGCCCGCTGCTGCAAAGGGAACTTATATCAAGTCCTGCTCGGTGGCTTCCACTATGGGCGTTGGTATCCCTGTTTCCACTACCAAGTACGGAGTATGATGCTAGAGGCAAGAATGCGAATCCGCAGGTTCGCTAAGAAGCAAGAGGCAAGAGATTTTTTCTTGCCGCAGCTGCAAGAAGCAAGAAATTAAGAAGCAAGAGGCAAGAGATTTTTTCTTGCCTCTGTTTTTTGTCGTGAATGCACAAGACAGCTACCGTATTTTGTTGAAAATCACAATGTTTTATTAAAAAATACCGTTTTTCTTGAAAAATTTTGTGATGTGTGATATAATATTTTAAATTCCGAAATAGGAAAAATTATGAGGTGATTTTGTGAATAATATGAAACTGAAAAGATCGGCACTTTCTCTGGTAATGGCTCTGACCGTTATTTCAAGCGCTTCCGCTTCGGCTTTTGCTCACCCGGGCAGGACGGACAGCAGCGGCGGACATTACAACAAGTCAACAGGTGAATATCATTACCACAACGGCGGGAGCTCGTCGGGGTCAAGCTCGAAGTCGACAAGTTCAGGTTCGGGTTCGTCAGGTTCAAGGTCGGGAAGCAGTTCGGGAAGCTCAACAAGCTCAAAAAGCTCACGCAAGGCTAAATGGGACGGCGACAAATACTGGAACGGCAGCAAATATGTTACGGGCTTGTGCACCATAGACGGGAAAAAATACTGCTTTGACAGCAGCGGAAAGCTTTATAAAAACGAATGGGTGACAAACAGCTCGGGCGAACGCTTTTACATAGGCAGCGACGGCACTGTGTGCACGGGCTGGAAAAGTGTTGGCGGGCACAAATACCACCTTTGCGAGGACGGCAGCATGAGCACGGGCTGGTGCAAGGTAGACGGCAAAAGCTACTTTCTGGGCAATGACGGCATTGCACGCACGGGCTTCAGAAGCATTGACGGCAAGGTATATTGCTTTGACAAGAACGGGGCTATGTGCACAGGCTGGCAGAAGATCGACGGCAGCACATATTATTTCAAAAGCAGCGGCGAGCGGGTCTCGGGAAATGTGAAAATAGACGGCAAGGTATATTCCTTTGATGAAAACGGCAGGCTGAAGAATTCCATTGCCTCCACGGAATCCGCAGCGGCTGTTTCGTCCGGGCAGACCTCCGCTTTGAAGTGGGGAATGACCATGGATGAGGTGATAGAGGCAAGGCAGCTGGACAACTATGTGATAAATGAAGATGTGATAATCACAACGGATAAGATTATCAATGACTGCTATTTCTTTTATGAGGATTCCCTCTGCGGCTACGGCAAATGGACTCTCTACTCAAAGAGTTCCCTTAAAAGCTTTAAGAAAACCCTGGAGGACGGCGGCTGGAAGAATACGGGCAGCAGCTATGAGGACGGGATAAACTATGTTTATTACACCAAGGACGGTCATATTACGGTGCTGTTCTATGATGATGAGGCGCTGTTTCAGGTAAGATATGCCGATGATTTTGCGGCTATGTGAGCAGGCAGAGGCAGGAAATCAAGAAGCAGGAGGCAGGAAAAAAGTTTCTTGCCTCCTTTTTGCATTTGACATAGTATACGATTTGACTATGCGGGCTTGTCCGCTTTTTCAAGGCGGGAAGAATTTGCATAAATTACGTAAAATTTCGGGAGGTAAAAAATATGTACTGCAAAAGCTGTGGGAATTTTGTAGAAAAATACAGCGTTTTCTGCCGTTTCTGCGGGGCTGAGCAGGCGGCGCAAACAGTGCTCCGTGATTTTGAGATCGAAAACGGTGTGCTGATAAAATATAAGGGAAGAAAGAAAAATGTTGTTATTCCGGATGGTGTAACGGTGATAGGGGATGAGGCATTTAAGGACTGCAAATTTATTAAAAGCGTAACTGTTTCCCTTAGTGTAAGTTTTATACAGAGTGAGGCATTCAGCGGCTGCAAAGCCCTTGAAGAAATAACTATTCCGAATTTAGCAGGCAGCATAGGATCAGAGGCGTTTAATATGTGCACGTCTCTTAAAAGCATAAGCATTCCCTTTGGCGTAAAGGATATACGTCCGATGACATTTAGAAATTGCACATCTCTTAAAAGTGTAACTGTTCCCGATAGTGTAAGGGAGATTGGTTTCCTTGCATTTGAAAATTGTACGGCTCTTGAAAGCATAAGCATTCCTGACAGTGTAACACATATAAGCTGGGCTGCATTTAAGAACTGCAAATCTCTTAAAAGCGTAACTATTCCCGATAGTGTAATGGAGATACGGCTACGTGCATTTGAAAACTGCACATCTCTTGAAAGCATAACTATCCCGGGCAGTCTGAGAAAAATATGCAAAGAAGCATTTTCCGGCTGCACGAGCCTTACCGAGGTGAGCGTTCGGGATATTGAATTTAAGGTTGAAAGCACTGCATTTAATGACTGCCCCCTTGACACGGACTCAAAAAAGGCGCTTGAAAAATACAGTATATACGATGAGGAATAATTCACAGCTTAGGGCGGTTTCGTTTCACCGGGGTCTGAAAATATATCGGGCACGGGAATATATTTTGCAGACAGTGCAGATATTTTTTACAAAAAAATTCGTTAAAATTACCAATAACCCCTTGAAAAATCCGAAAGAATATGTTATAATGGCAATATAAGACGGTGCATAGAAGTGAAGTGCTTAAAGTGCTTAAGCGCACCGAAAACTACAGAAAAGAGGTCGTTTGAATCATGGGTTTTCTTACAGGTAAAACAGCGATAATCACAGGCGCAGGCAGGGCTGTACTTTCCGATGGCAAGTGCGGTTCTATAGGCTACGGCATTGCCACCGCTTATGCAAAAGAGGGCGCAAACCTTGTTATCACGGGGCGTAACGTGAAAAAACTGGAGGACGCTAAGGAGGAGCTGGAAAGGCTCTACGGCATTAAGGTGCTTATCTGTCAGGCGGACATCTGCGACGGTGCGGACAATGAGGCTGTTGCCGGGGACGTTGTAAAGCAGACAATGGATACTTTCGGCAGAATAGATGTACTTATCAACAATGCTCAGGCTTCCGCTTCGGGCGTGCCCTTGGCGGAGCATACCACAGAGCAGTTCAATCTTGCAATGTATTCCGGGCTGTATGCAACATTCTATTATATGAAAGCCTGCTATCCTCATTTAAAGGAGACCAAAGGCTCGGTCATCAACTTTGCCTCGGGTGCGGGACTTTTCGGTAACTTCGGTCAGTGCTCATATGCTGCCGCAAAAGAGGGCATAAGAGGTCTTACGAGAGTTGCCGCCACAGAGTGGGGCAAGGACGGGATAAATGTAAATATTGTATGCCCGCTGGCATGGACGGCGCAGCTGGAGAACTTCGAGAAGGCATATCCCGACGCATTCAAGGCTAACGTTAAAATGCCTCCCATGGGTCACTACGGCGACAGCGAGCTGGAGATAGGCAGAGTCTGCGTACAGCTGGCAAATCCCGACTTCAAGTATATGACCGGCGAAACTATCACCCTCGAGGGCGGAATGGGGCTTAGACCGTAAGCTTACGGGGTACTGTGAGGTATCTCGGCTTGCGCCGGTCTTTCTTGAGATGTTCCTTATGGGAATAAGAGGTCAGAGGCAAGAGGCAAGAATTCAGTGCTGCTGATTACTCTTTGGTGTTAACTTAATGTTAAAAAAGTTAAAATTAAAAATAGTGCTCCCACTTGTGATCGGCAAGAGGGAGCACTATATGTTTGTTTACTGTTTATTTTTTCAGCAGGGCGAAAAAATCTTCCTCGGGCATGGGCTTTGCATAATAATATCCCTGTACCTGGTCGCAGCCGATGTTTTTCAGAAGCTCCACCTGCTCCTTTGTCTCAACGCCCTCCGCAAGTACGGTTATGTCCAGATTTGAAGCCATCTGAAGCACCTGCTCCAGTATACTGCGCCCCTTGTGAGAGGTCATCATATTTTCAATGAAACGTTTGTCCAGCTTTATAACGTCGAAGGGGGATTCCAGCAGAACGTTCAGGGAGGAATATCCGCTTCCGAAATCGTCCATAAGCAGGGTAAATCCGCTTTCCTTCAGCAGGGCGGTCTGCCTGCTGATCTGAAGATCGTCTGCGGTCTCGGTTATTTCAAGCTCCAGCAAGTGCCCCGGAATACCGCTTGAATTTATCATTTCGGAAAGCACCTCTATGCACCCGTCCTCTCTTAAATGGACTCTTGAAACATTTACCGAAACAGGACACGGCCCTACCCCTGCTTCAATGCACCTGCGGATAAACATACACGCCCTGCGCCATATGTAGTGGTCGACCTTTACTATCGCTCCGCTTTCCTCGATTATGGGTATGAACTGGTTTGGATAGATCATTCCCCTTTCGGGGTGCACCCACCGCACAAGCGCCTCTGCGCCGATAATCTCATTTTTAGAAATGCTGTACTTTGGCTGCAAGTACATACAAAGCTGATTTTCGTCAATTGCTTTCTGGAGATTTTCCTCAATGAATTTCATATTGTACAGGGAATCCTTGAACTGATCCTTGTAGAAAACGATATTGGAGGAAAAGCCCAGCTTTGCGGTTCGCCTTGCCATGGCAGCCCTGTCCTCGATACGCCGCAGCTCCATGGTCTTGTCCTCAGCGATATACACGCCGTAGGAGAGCTGGAGGGTAACGTTCTTGTATTTGCATATGCGGGCGTCAAGCTCGGTTATGAACCGTCTCGGATAATCCTCGTCGGGAGCTTCCGTAACCACAATAAACACATCGCTGCGCAGATTCAGGTAATATTGCTGCTCGGTGCACTGCTCCTTTAATCCCCGCACGATATGATCGAGTACCTCATTCCCGAAGGATTCGCCGTAAAGATCGTTGATGATCTTGAAGCGGCGTATATCGAACTGTATAAAGGCGACCTTATCGGCGGACCCCAGAAGCTCGGTAACATGGCGGCGGAACCTGTTGGAACGCCCCATGCGCTTGACCATAGTCTGAAGCTCGTCGTTTTCGGGCAGATACTCCGGGTCTATGGAAATATCCGCTTTGTAGCTTATGTATTCCGCAGTCATTTCCTCGAGGATCTCTATGCTGGCTGCAAGTGCCTCGGGACATCTTTTGAGGATAAGCCCGTTCTGCCGTATTTCCGCCATTTGATCGGGAATGGATATGTCCTTCCCGAGAATGTCACGGCAGTTCACCTTGCCGTTCATCCTTTCGGAGAAACGCTTTATAAATTCCTCGGTTTTCTTGTTTCCGTAGACCTCCTGTTCGGTATCGCTGGCATTGTAAAAGCCGAAGGTCATACCGAGAACGAGAAGCCCCGCAGTAATGCACCCGCAGGTATTTCCGCAGCGCATACCGCCTCCGAAGCAGGTGCTTATTTTAAAAGCCGTTTTCAGGTCAAGCCCGAGATCGTGGGCAAAAGCGCCGAAAAGAGCCTGTGTGCAGTGATATTTTTCATTCAGAAGCTTTATAGCATTTTCCTTGTGAGTCATAATAAACCTCCTGCCGCAGTTGATGATTTTTACTAAAATCCATTGCTTCGTACAGTTTAATTTTATCACAAATGCTGTTATTTGTCAAGGGAAAATAAAAAAGATTATGTATAGAAGTTAGAGGTTAGAGGTAAGAGGTTAGAAATTTTCTGGTATTTCGTTTGTTTTGTGAGAAAATAGGGGGGGAGAAAAGAAGCAAGAGGCAAGATGAACATATCATTCATCTTGCCTCTTGCTTCTTATTCTCTTGCTTCTAAATGGAGGAGGATGGATTCGAACCATCGAAGCTGAAAGCAACAGATTTACATACTAGAGGCAAGAGGTTAGAGGGCTGGAGGCTGGAAATTTTCTTGTATTTCGTTCGTTTTGTGAGGAAATAGGGGATAACACAAAGAAGCAAGAGGCAAGATGTTGGTTTTCTTCATCTTGCCTCTTGCTTCTGAACTGCTCATTAACGGCAGAAGTTAAAGTTCAGAACGCCAAGAATAATTCTAGCTTCTAGTCCTCTAACTTCTAGCCTCTAAATGGAGGAGGATGGATTCGAACCATCGAAGCTGAAAGCAACAGATTTACAGTCTGC
>CAZGAZ010000079.1:0-3614 GCA_964523835.1 uncultured Ruminococcus sp. | reverse complement strand
TGGAGGAGGATGGATTCGAACCATCGAAGCTGAAAGCAACAGATTTACAGTCTGCCCCCTTTGGCCACTCGGGAACTCCTCCGTATCGACTTGATTATTATAGCACATTCATTTCCTGTTGTCAATACGGTTTGCACTTTTTTACATTTTGTTCACAAAGCGGGATGTTCCGGAATTTCTGCGCTGTCAGATGCTTTGCAAAACAGGGAATATTTATTTTTCCGAAGCTATGACCCTTTGTGTATCATCTAAAATATCTTTCAATGTAATTCTCTGCATTTCATTTTCCATAGCTTTTTGTATACTCTCCAGCTTGCTGTCAAGCACGTTGTGTATATTCCGCCCAACAGGACATTCCCGATTGGGATTTTCGTGGAAATGGAAAAGCTCTCCCGTTTCGACGCATTCCACCGCATTATAAATGTCCAGCAGGGTTATTTCGGTAACAGGCCTGGCAATATGGGCGCCGCCGCTGCCCCTGGTCACCTCTACAAGTCCCGCTGCTTTGAGCTGCTGCAGCAATCGCCTTATTATTACGGGATTTACGTTTACGCTTTCTGCAAGAAATCCGCTTGTCATCTTGAAATCGTTTTTAAACATACCTATACATAAAAGCGTATGAACGGCAATTGAAAATCTGCTTGAAATCTGCATATTATCCTCTCGCTATTTTCGGATTTTGTAATATTATAACACGAAAAGCCTATATTGTCAATGTTTATGCTTCCGAAAAAAATTTAAAAAATTTTGTTGTAACTCTTGACATTACAGGAAATATGTGGTACAATATAGTTGTAACAATAAATGTTACAATAAATAAAATCATATCGGAGGGCTTTATTATGGCAAATTTTAAAAAAGTAAGCGTGACCGGCACGGAAAGAGTCGAGCTTCATGACCAATTGGGGCTTACAGGCGCAGAAATAAGCGTAAATGTTATTCCTGCGGGAGCAGGCGTGCCGTTCGTTCACACTCACAAGCAGAATGAGGAGATATATATCATTCTTGAAGGCAAGGGATGTATGAGCCTTGACGGCGAAAATGTCGAGGTTGCGGCAAATGATTTTATACGCGTTTCACCGTCGGTAAAAAGGCAGATGAGCGCTTCTGCGGACAGCGCAGTCAGATATCTGTGCATACAGGTAAAGGAAAACTCCCTTGAAGCCTACACCGCAAACGACGGCGTGGTACTGGAATAACATCGGATATTTTACGGCGGGGACGTACTGCCTTACGGTTGTCCCCGCCGTATTTTTTTACCTGTTTCCTTAAAAAGGGATAAAAAAATCACCCCGCACGCTGTATGCGGGAGTGACTCTGCCTCTGCGGATTTCCGCAGCAGTCGGGGCGACAGGACTTGAACCTGCGGCATCTTGCTCCCAAAGCAAGCACTCTACCAAACTGAGTTACGCCCCGCCGTCTGTATATTACAGGCATACCCGGTAAAAGCCGGTACACAACTAATTCATAATAACACATTTGCGGCGGATTGTCAAGACTTTTTTCAAAGTTGTACCGAAATTGTAAAATGTCACAAAAGTGACCTTTGTGCGTTTCCGAATAATTGTAATTATGTATAATTTTTTGGGTATATTGTATAAAATTTGCAATAACTGTTGCTTTTTTTTTCTTGATTTGGTATAATATAAGTTGTATAAGTATGTCATTTATTATTTTACCGGCCGCTATGGCAATTATGCCGGCAAGATTACCGGCAAGATCATCGGAAATGCCGGTTTTGCGGCAGCGGTCAGTATATGATGACCTGGTTTATACACGGCAAAGGAGCTGCGGCAGGCATATGAAAATTCCCTTTTTAAGCAGAATGGTAAATGAACAGTTCAATTTCATAATGCCCAAGGCGCTGCTTGCGGATCTGTTGGTTTTTGTTGCTGCACTGCCCTTTTACGGGCTCACGCCGGATGTTCCTTTGGGGCTGCTGCTGGGTACGGCTGCTATGACGGCGAATTTCCTGCTGTTGGGATATTCCGCCGAGCGGGCTGTGGAAAAGCCCTCGCAGAAAAGCGCTCAAAGGTATATGTTCAGCTTCTATCTCATTCGGCTGACCGTTATGGGGGCTGCTTTGGTTGTGGGCTTTAACTGTGACGGGATAAATCCCGTGGCAGTGTTTCTCCCTCTTTTGTGGCCGAAGACGATATACACGGCGGACGCAGCGATAAAGCATTTCAAAGACAGAGACAGGAAATAGGAGACAGACAAATCTGAGGGAAAGGAGGGTGACTGTTTTCTATGGTTAATAAAATCGCCGCCGGGCTTTTTGCTGCGGCAGAGGGCGCTGTGAAGGCTTTTGACACCGAGCTTCATGTGGATGTTGTGGGTCCTAAGAAGATGATTATCTTTTTTGACGGTGAAAGGGAGCTTTTTGCCATTTCCGAAACGGTCGTTACGGGGTGGCTGCTGATAATTGTGCTGTTTGCGCTTATGTGCTGGCTCACAAGCGATCTGAAAGTGGTTCCCACGTCGAAAAGGCAGGTTCTGGCTGAGTGGTTCGTCACGTTCTTCAACAACCTTGTAAGGGAAAATATGGGAAGCAGGATGATGCACATGGCGCCTTATATCGCCACCATATTCACCTTTGCGCTGACGGGTTCGCTGGTCAGTGTACTGGGGCTTCGCAGTATGACCGTTGACATCAACTGCACCGGCACGTGGGCTGCTTTGACATTTATCCTCATAACCTTCTACAAGATAAAGGGCAACGGATTCGGGGGCTATCTCAAAGGGTTTACCGAGCCTGTGCCTGTTATCACGCCCATTAACATACTCAGTGAAGTCGCAACGCCTACGGCTATGGCGCTTCGTATGTTCGGCAACATTTCCAGCGGCATGATCATCGGCTCTATTGTCTACGCTTTTCTGACGGTACTGAGCAATGTGGTGTACAATCTTATCCCTGCACTGGCTTCTGCCGCATTCCTTAAATATTTCCACATTTTCCAGATAGGCGTTCCTGCGGTGCTGTCGATCTATTTTGACTTTTTCTCGGGCGTTATCCAGTCCTACGTTTTCATAATGCTGACTATGGCTTATGTGGGCGACGCTGCAGGGAAAGAGGATTGATTCGGGTGATTGCAGATCACCAAGGCAAATTTATTTTGCGGTTTTGATAAAAACCGCAGCGTCACAAGTTTACACAGAAAATGTACATACATTTTCCGAAAATAAAATTTATGGAGGTAAATTTCTATGAATATGATGACTGACGAACAGGCTATGCTTTTTGCAAAGGCTATCGTACTCATGGGTCAGGGTATAGGCGCAGGTCTGGCGCTTATTGCAGGTATCGGCCCCGGTATCGGTGAGGGCTATGCTGTAGGTAAGGCTATCGAGACTATCGGCAGACAGCCCGAGGCTAAATCCTCTGCCACCACTACGATGTTCATCGGCTGCGCAGTTGCAGAGTCAACAGGTATTTACGGTCTTCTCGTAGGTATCATTCTGCTGTTTGTAAATCCGTTCTTAAAGCACCTTAGCTGATAATACGGATAACGGCAGAATAGGGAGGAAAGTGTAAATATGAATATTACAAGTCAATATTTTGATTTTTTCAGCATTGAGCCGAGTACCATAATCGGCGTTCTGTGCAATACTCT
>CAZGAZ010000078.1:0-14449 GCA_964523835.1 uncultured Ruminococcus sp. | reverse complement strand
TGGTTGATATGTCCCCTGCAGGCAGACAGGTTCACTTCAAGGCTATGAGAAAGCTTGCAGCAGAACATCCTGCCGAGGTTGTGGGCGAGGAAGTCCGCAAGCTCTACAGCTGGAGCAGCGAGGACAAGCTTATCAACAACTGATAAACGTCCGATTCATCAAACAGAACGTCCCCCGAAAAATTCGGGGGATTTTTCTGTTTTCGGATATTATTTGACATTTTCCGAAATATGTGATATAATCAAAATAACATCAAATCAATCGAAAAAAATTCCCATTGAAAGGAGTGAATTTTATGCTCGATATCCCTTGCAGAATCAGTTCTCCCATATCCTCCGAGTCCTTGGGGAACATCAACAGAACCACAACCGCAGTTCTTCACAGCGGCAATGTGGAAACAATCAATAAAAATACTGTGAACCGAGGCAGCCAAAGCCCGGTAAACTGTCAGCCGCGGGCTTCACAAGCGCAGCCTGCTTCACGCCCTGTGCAGCAACCTCAAACTGCGCAGCCTGCCCCGCCCCTGCAGGCAGCAAATCCAAAGCCTGTGAAAATGCAGATACCCGCCCTTTTAAATCCCGTTCAAAAGGGACAGAAAGTGCCTGTTTCCTCCGGAAGCCCGACAGTACTGGATATACGTATCGGCTGGAATGTAAACAACCCCGCCTGCGATATAGACGTTTCCGCATTTATGCTTGACGAGCGTGAAAAGGTCATAGGCGACAGCTGGTTCGTATTCTACAGCCAGCCCGACAGCCCAGACAAAAGCGTGCATTTTTCCCAGACCTCCCGTGAGGACAGGCAGGAAATGACAGTCAGCCTGTCAAAGGTCGACCCGCGGGTCAAAAAGATCGTATTCGTCCTTACCATTTATGAGGCGGCGGCGAAACGCCTGAATTTCAGCATGATAAGCGACGCATACATACGAATCCTGGATAATTCGTCCAAAAAGGAGATAGTCAGCTTTAAAATGAGCGAATACTATCCCACAGTGCTTTCCATGATGATAGGCGAGGTCTACAACCACAAAGGTGTGTGGAAGTTCAACGCCGTAGGGAACGGCATATCAGGCGGACTGGACGAGCTTTGCAAGCTTTACGGAGTAGAGCTGCAATAAAAAAACATCCCCAAAATTTTATAGGAGTTGAATTTTTTAATGCTTAATTTTGAAATATTAAACGAGCTTACATTAAAGGTCACCTGTACGGGAAACGACGTGCTTTTCACCAAAGCGGGAGCGTTTATCGGCGGCGAAAGCCAGGGGGGCAGGAACTATAATTTTGAAAAGATGCTTTTAGGACCTCAGAATAATCTGGGCGAGGCGCTGCTCGGCTCTCTCGTCCGCCGTGTTACGGGAGAAAACCTGCCTCTTATGAAAGTAACAATGTCTGGCAATTCCGTTACATATTATGCCAACTACGGTCAGCACGTGGTCGTGTATAAGCTGGCTATGGGCGAGGTCGTTTCGGTAGAGTCGGAAAATCTCCTTGCCTTTACTCAGGACTGCAACTACAGCACACGTTTTATCGGCTCGGGAGTTATTTCCCAAAAGGGACTCTTCACCTCTACCCTTACGGGGAACGGTCAGAATGCCTTTGTAGCGCTCCTTTCCGACGGCAATCCGCTGGTGCTCAGCAATATCCAGAACAGCAGCTGCATTACCGTAGACCCCGACGCCGTTATCTGCTGGTTTTCCCGCAACGGCTACGGCGACCCCCAGATAAGAACAGATATTTCCTGGAAAAATTTCATAGGTCAGCATTCCGGGGAATCTTAT
Organism: uncultured Ruminococcus sp.; assembly: GCA_964523835.1. GTDB lineage: Bacteria > Bacillota > Clostridia > Oscillospirales > Ruminococcaceae > Huintestinicola. Next base: position 12,672 of record CAZGAZ010000078.1, on the reverse strand, counting down.
ATGTTTGAATGGTCAGGCGGTATGCCTGTGTCCGTCCTTATCCAGCCCTCCGAGCGCAGAGGCGGCATAAAGGTGGGTATAGATTAAATTTCTCTCAAATACAGTAAATATCCGCAGCAGCAAGGGATTTTTCCCTTGCTGCTGCGGTGTGTGTGGGATTTATCAAATAATAAGGAAACAGCTATTTTAAATCAAAATAAGCATAAACAAAGCTGCCGTCAGATGCAGGAATGCTCATGCTGTAGCTCCCCGCCTTAAGGTCGGACAGATTGTAGTAATCCGTCAGCGTAAAGGACTTGCTCCACTTGTATTTCGGAGGTATCTCCATGCTCTGGTTAAGCTTTGCGCCATTTTTAAGGGAAATTTTCTTCCATTTTCCCTTTTCCAGCCGCCATAATTCACCGTAGCCCTCAGCCTTGACCGTAACATCGCTTGAATTGGTGACCGTTATCAGCACCTGCTTTGTCCGCTTGCTCTGGGTCTCACGCTGAGTTACCTCGGCAGTGTAAGCGTGTTTCAGTTCAAACTCACAAGGCAGACTGTCGGTGATCATTACCCTGTACTTGCCCGATTTCATGGAAGACCTGGAATATCTCGTAAGGTCAAGATAAGCATTTACACGTGTGCCCGCCTTGGCGAAAACAGGGTCAGTCTCGGTATAGTAGCCGCTTTTGGGCAGGGTCTTTACCCATTGGAGCCTGTCGGGATCGTAATATTGCAGCTCGAAGATCTCCGGAGCGTATACATAAGCGTCAGTATTAAATTCGGCAGTAAAGCTGATCTTTTCTGTGCTGCCTATGTAGTAAAGCTTCTGAGGGGTCACCGCCACCACAGGAGCTATGACCTCAAATTCGCAGACTCTCTGGACAACGCCCTTTTCGGTCATCAGATTGAATACCGCCCTGTATTTTCCCGGTTCCAGAGTCTTGTCGCTGTAGGTATCCGGAGAAAATACTACCGAATGGGCGCTGCTGTACAGCCCCATATCCCCCACATAGCCTATGTAATGAGTTCCCGAATTTAATATAGCGGTCGTCTGGGACGGGTTCACCTTTATCCAGTTGCCGTTTTTGTACCTGTGCAGGGCAAAGCTGTCGCTTACAGCCACAGCCCCGTCAATACCGTTTACCGAAACAGTAAATGTAATACTGTCACCCTTGGCGGTGTAAACCGTATCCTTGCTTGATGTAAGGAAGATCCCCGTGGAAGCAACTGTAATATTCCCGGCAGACTGCGTCGGTGCAGAAGGCGCCGCCGGTGTCGTTGGAGTTGCAGGAGTTATTGTAGACGGCGTTGACGGTACTATCTGCGCCCCTGTTCCGTAAGGGTCGGTCACAGCATCCGTAATGACCTGAGTATCTTTTAAAAGCCTGCCGTCCGATGCAAAGTAATATCTCCTGCCGTCAATTGTGACCTCTCCCGAAGCGGATTCGCCGTTGGAGTAAAAATAGTAATCCCCCGAATCCAGCCTCAGCCATCCTCTGTTAAAAATAACTCCGTTGTCGTAATACCTGCGCTTGCCGTCCTTTGTGCCGAATCCGCTGAACGTTCCCAGGCACGCCCCGTCTGACCCGAACCGATAAGCTATCCCATCAATGAAAACTACCCCCGTAGCATAGGTGTTGTTTCCGTTGAAAAAGGGCGACGCTCCCTCAGTGCCCTGCCAGCCGTAGCTGACAGCTCCGACAGATGCGGTATCTGCCATAGGAACAGCTGCCGTGATCGCCGCCGCCATAAGTAAAGCAGCTGTTTTCTTAAATGCAGGCTTCATAAAAATTTCTTCCTTTCTGTAAAATTTTTTATTAATAATTATAATATTATTTTATACCTTATCTTTAAACTGTCATATTGCTGCACAATAGATCTGCATTTGCCTTTTCAATAACGTACTCCCCATTATTCCGTTCTTTTTTCCAATCACCTGTAATTCATTATAACATTTTATTCAAATGATTTCAAGAGGAAAAACCAACCTGTAATCAAATTGTGATAACTCTGTAAATATTTGTTACCGATTTGTGTTTTTTTGCTCATACAGCTGTATAAAAGGAACAAAACGGTAAAATATCCCGTCGGTGAAAAATATTTTTGCTAATGTACTTGTTTTTATCAAAAAAATGTGTTATACTATATTATGTTAAATGCAAAATTCTGCAAAAAAAGCTATACAACCTATGCTGTGCCCCGAAGAGGTGATTAAAAATATGACTCCGGATATTATGTCAGCAGATAATACTCTGCAAATTTTTGATGAATCATTACTGGCCATAGCCGCACTGCACAAAAACGGTGAAATACTATATAAAAACAAAGCTTTTTCCGAGGCTTTCGGGAACGGTTTGCCCGAAGTTCCGGAAATATCATTAAACATACCCATTGAACGGTACATAACCATCAATGGCATTTCCTACAGGCTTTACATTACCCCCGCCAAGGATAATGTTATCATAGCTGCTGTTCCCGATCATGAAAAGTGCAATGTATACAGCCCCGAAATGATGACAGAGATATTTGCCTGGGAACGGCATATGCTTTCAAACATTATCATAGCAGCAGATAACATTGCATTGGAAAATTCGGGAGAAATGATCTCAGGCGCTCTGAGCGCAATAGAAACCTCCGCTATGGACTACCATTCAAAAATGAGCGTTACCGAACAGGCATATGAGCTTTCAGAAAAAAGCGTCAAGGAGTTTGAAACTGTAAATATATCCCGTGCGGTAAGCGACTATGCCGCCGATCTTACCCGTTTGGTGGCGAATTATCACGTAAAGGTCTCTGTCAGCACACAGGGCGGTATCTTTTCACGCTGTGATTTTAAATCTGTGCGTATGCTGATATCCGACTTTGCGGGCAGAATAATGGCAGGGAGCCAAATGCCCGAAAGCATTGAGATATATCTTTCTGACACGCCCGACAACCGTGTGATCCTCTCTGTGTACTGCAAATTCGGCAGCCCGCCCTCTCTGCAAAGCGACGGACTTGAGATGAACAGAGCCTATACAGCGCTGGCGGAGCTTATTGCCGAAAAGTGCGACTGCATAATTACCGAGCAGGCTCTCGGCAATACCGTGACTTTAAGTATAAATATGCCCGAATGCTTTGACGGGACAATACTTAAAACTCCGGTCTCACGATTCAGTTTCGATACATCCTCCAAAAGGTTCAGCGATATAAATACAGCCCTCTGCGCCTACGGACTGAATTCATCATACCCCCTAAGAAAGGAAAATGAAAATGAACAATAAAATGCATAAGTCTGCGGCAATACCTGCCGCCGCAGTAATATCCCTGTCGCTGCTGTTTACAGCCTGCAGCGATAATAACAGCAGCGAAAATAATACCGATATTGTGACATCAGCCACAACAGCTCCCCAGCAAGCAGTCATCGACTCCCCCTTCGGAGAAGAATCCCTCAGCGTTTATACAGGCAAAGAGGTCGCAAACGAGGAGGATCTGGCTATCTTCAAGATCTCCTTTGATCTGCCTGACGGGTGGGAGACCTCCATTGACAACGCCGAGGGCAAGCAGTTCCTTTCGGAAAAAGGCGAGGTCGTGGTAAAGGCGCAGAACTTCAAGGAGGAATTTCAGGATCTGGCAGTCTTTGCCGACCAGGGCTGTGCAGGAATAAAAATGAACAATATGCTCTTCCAGGCGGACACCGATTTCTCCGACCCCGTAAACACAACCGTTGCAGGCTTTGACGCTATAAGATACGACTACACCGTCACCGCCTACCAATTTGAATTTGAAGTCGACGAGGATGGCGCACAGAAATTTGACGAAAACGGCGACAGGATAGTAAAATCCAAGAATGTGATCGGTGAATTTTCCGACAGAGTCTACTATTTCTATTCCGATGAGGACGTTTTCTATATCATCTGTGAAGCCTCCAAGGAAAATGCCGGGTCGGCAGCAGCAGACTTTGATGCGATCATATCCTCGGCAAAAATTTCCTAAAGAATTCATAAATTCCTTGAACTTCGTTTATAAATTTATGGTATAATCATATTGATATTATCAAAGGCTTAGCGTTCAGAGTAACTATGACAAGCGTTTTACAGAGAGCCGCAGTGGCTGGAAATGCGGCAAACGCCCATAGCGAAGTGCGTTCGTCAGCCCGGCATGAGGAAACAAAAGCTGCGGAAATGCAAATATTTGCAGGGACGCAATATCGGAGTATTCTGCTGCGGATGCCGCCGTTACCGGTAAATGAGATACGCCTGAGGGGCTTGTTCTGGGCTTTTTCGGACGTGAATCTGAAGTGGAACCGTGACGGAATATATTCCGCCGCCTTCGGAAATTATCCCGAGGGCGGCTTTTTTGACGTCCCCGCAGGTTTGGGAATATAATACATAAAACACTTTTTTCGGGAGGAGATTATGAACAGTTTGGGCACACTTATAAAACATTTCAAAGAGGATATCCGCTCGGTAAAGCGCCGTGACCCCGCCGCCAAGAACACTCTTGAGATAATCCTCACATATTCGGGGCTGCACGCAGTGGCGGCGTACAGAGTATCCCACTATTTCTATACCAAGAAAATGTACCTTACCGCAAGAACGATCTCCCAGATCGCAAGATTTTTCACAGGCATAGAGATACACCCGGGGGCAAAGATCGGCAAAGGTCTTTTTATCGACCACGGCATGGGAGTCGTTATCGGCGAGACTACCGAAATAGGCGACAATTGCCTTATTTATCAGGGCGTGACCCTGGGGGGCACAGGCAAGGACAAGGGAAAACGTCACCCAACTCTCGGCAATAATGTAATGGTCGGAGCAGGGGCAAGGGTTCTCGGGCCTTTCAAGGTGGGCGATAATTCCAAGATCGCCGCCAATGCGGTGGTGCTGGAATCCGTGCCGCCGAATTCCACAGCCGTGGGCGTTCCCGCAAGAATAGCAAAGCAAAACGGCAAAAAAATGACCGAGCTTGACCAGATACACATTCCCGACCCGATCTCACAGGAGCTTTGTATTGACAGAATGAAGATCGAGCGGCTTGATAAGCGTATCACCCAATTGGAAAAGGCGCTTGATAAAAATAATGAAAAATGATACGGGAAACCGGATTCCACTGTAAATAAATAAGAAATTCACGAAAGGAAAATTCAAAATGCAGCTTTATAATTCACTCACTCACAAAAAGGAAGAATTTATCCCAAGGGAGCAGGGAAAAGTCAGTATGTACACCTGCGGCCCTACGGTGTACCACTTTGCCCATATAGGCAACCTGCGCAGCTATATTATGGAGGACGTGCTGGAAAAATATATGCGGTTCTCGGGACTGAACGTTAAACGTGTAATGAACATCACCGACGTAGGCCATCTGTCAAGCGACGGCGATACGGGTGACGATAAAATGCTGAGCGGCGCCAAGCGTGAGCATAAAACCGTCATGGAAATAGCGGATTTTTACACAAAAGCATTTTTCGAGGACTGCGCAGCCCTCAACATCAAAACACCCGACGTCGTTACTCCCGCCACCTCCTGCATTGACGAATTTATCCGTGTGATATCCGCCCTTATTGAAAAGGGCTTTGCCTACGAGGCAGGAGGAAATATTTACTTTGACACCTCCAAGCTTTCGGAATATTACGTTTTCGGAGATTTTAACGAGGACGACCTGGAAGTGGCTGTGCGTGAGGGCGTTGACGCCGATGAAAACAAACGGAACAAAACCGATTTTGTACTCTGGTTCACCAAATCCAAATTCGAGGATCAGGAGCTTAAATGGGAAAGCCCCTGGGGACTGGGCTATCCGGGCTGGCATATTGAATGCTCCTGCATAAGTATGAAGCATCTGGGCGAATATCTCGACCTCCACTGCGGCGGCATTGACAACGCATTCCCCCACCACACCAATGAAATCGCACAAAGCGAAGCATACCTGGGGCATAAATGGTGCAATTACTGGTTTCATGTTCACCACCTTAACACCGACAAAGGCAAAATGAGCAAATCCAAAGGGGAATTCTTAACCGTTTCCCTCCTTAAAAGCAAGGGTTACGACCCGCTTGCCTACCGCTTTTTCTGCCTCCAGTCCCACTACAGGAAATCGCTGGTGTTCTCCTATGAAAATCTGGACAACGCCGCACGGGCCTATGAAAAGATAATCACCGCCGTTTCCAAGCTGACCGATTCGGGCAATTCCGATGAAACAGCCTATAACACCCTTATGGCAAATTTCACCGCCGCCCTCGATAACGACCTTAACACATCCCTTGCGGTCACAGCACTCTACGACGTGCTGAAAGCCGATACCACGGACTCCGTTAAGCTGAGGCTTATAGAGGAATTTGACAAAGTGCTGGGACTTGACATTATCCCCCACGCCAAGGAACTGCAAAAGAAAAACGCCGAAGCGGAGTCGGACATTCCGCCCGAGATAACCGCCCTTGCCGAGCAGCGGAAGGAAGCCCGCAAAAACAAGGACTTCGCCCTTGCCGACAGCCTGCGGGACAAAATAAGCGAGCTTGGCTACATCATTGAGGAAACCCGCCGGGGCACAAAGATAACAAGAAAGTAAGGGACATTCCATGCAGAAAAAAACAATTCGGGTAAGCGTGCGTTCGGTTTTTATATTTCTCTTTCTGATAATAATCGCAGTTACGGGATTTATGTTCATCCGTGCCTATGGGGTAATGCAGGAGGGAAGCCCCACGCCGCTTACCGATTATGAAAATATCGAGCTTATCCAGCTTTCCCCCCTTGACAATGCGAAAAAAGCGGTAATTTCCACCACCGCAGGTGATATTACAGTGGCGCTCTTTGAAGCCGAAACTCCCGCAGCTGTGGATATTTTCACAAGCTCCGCCGAAAGCGGCCTCTATAACGGGCTTACCGCAGGACTTTACGAGCAGCACACCGTGTTCACTCTCGACGCCCCGCCACGTGAAAATGTCTACACTATCGAGCTGCACAAAAACCTATGGCCCTTTAAAGGGGCGCTCTGCATGAATACCGAGGGGGATATCATCTTCATCAACACAATTCCTTACACCGACGAGGACAGGGAATATCTTTCTTCCGAAGAGGGCGAGCTTAGCGAAGTCCGTTCAGCATTTCTGGAGCAGGGCGGCGTCCCCAACTATTCCGGGCAGTATGCGGTGTTCGGGCAGATAACCGAAGGAATTGATGTTATGGAAAATATAGCCAACGCCGACCAGGCAGCGGTCATAACCGTAATTGGAGTATGTATATATGAAGCCGAAAACAGCACTCCCGAGTCTGTCGACTAACCCCATAAAATTTTCACATAATATCATAAATCAGAAGAATTTTTTCATCATCCCCCATACCCCCCATTCCCATTATTCCCTAAAAAAAACACAACAGTATCATATTTCAAAAAAGCGACCTCCCAAAAAGGAGGCCGCTAAAAATCTCTTCACAGGCAGCCCAATAACCCCGCTGCCGTTTTTTATCCCCCTTAAAATTACAGTTTTCTCTTAACTTCCACAACCTTGCCGAAAATCTTAACACGCTCGCACTCCTCGCCCTCGAAAACCCTGGGAGGGTAATAAGGGTTCTCGCTGATAAGCTCCACCTTGTCACGGTACATATATATTCTCTTAACAACTCCGTCCTCGCCGTCAATGATAACAATGCCGTAGTCGCCGTTTTCAACAACATCCTGGCAGCGCACAAGCACCAGGTCATTCTCAATAATAAGCGGCTGCATGGAGTCGCCCCTTACTCTCAGATAAACATAGTCAAACCCCGAACGTATCATCTCCGAAGCCGCCAGCTCATACCCCTCCAAGTAATCCTCAGCATAGCAGGACAAACCTGCCGCAACCTTGCCAATAATAGGAATATTCACCATAGAGCTTACATCAAGAGGCGTAGCATTCTGAGGGATTTTAATGCTGGCTGCTGCAGCCTGAGTCTCCCCCGTCAGCTCCTTAACGCTTACAGCCATTGCTGAAGCCATTGCACAAAGCACCGCATATTTCGGACGGCTGATCTTGCCCGCCTCATAGCGCTGGATAGTGGAGGCAGCAACGCCGATACGTCCGCCAAGCTCTGCCATTGTCATTTTAAGGCTCTTGCGGCGATCTTCAATTCTTTTACCTAATGCAATAAGTTCTTCATTTGTCATATTTTTCTCAAACCCTTTCAGAAAAAATTTATAAGTCTTTAACAACCTGCCCCGAGGCTGTACGATTTTAAGGGATACAAGCGAAAAGGCTGTGAAATACCGCAAAATTCGTGTAAAAGCCCATAATTTTCGCTCTGCAAAAACTCCCCTAAATATTCCATTATTATTATATCACATATTTTTCATTTTGTCAAGCGTTTTGCAAAAGTTTTTTTTATTTTTTTTCGCTGTGGAAAAAGTGCAGGAAAACAAAATAATCGGAGACAAGAGGCAGGAGCATGCTGTTCTTTAAAAATTACAGAACTTTAACATATTCTTGCCTCTTGCCTCTTAAATTCTTGCCTCTAATACTTAGCTCTGCATTATCCCGAAAATGGTCAGCGCAGTTTTATCGCTTCCCTCGGCAAGCTTTACCTCAACAGTGTGCTTTTCGGTTTCCTTGCCGACAATTATCTGCTGGGTCTCACCGTAGTTGCCCCAGCCGCCCGCAAAATCGGCGTCAAGCGAACCCTTGCGCTGTCCGTCAACCAGGACATCATATTTTCCGCCGCTGCCGTCCACCTGCTTCAAATAGAAGAACCCAAGACACTTACACTCCGTTTCAAATTTCAGATAGCCCTCTCCCCCGGTAATAAAATTGTCCGGGAAAAGGTCGGCATATACCTTGCTTGTCCCCTGCTCAAAGCCGCTTATCTCATCGGGAGCGATCTCCGAAGCCCCAAGCATTTTTGCATTTGCATAATAATCCGCAGTGTAAGCCTCGGTATTAAAGGAAAGGTCGGATGTGTCAATGCTGTCCCTCTCCTCGTAAACTCCGTCAAGATACCTTGCCAGAAGCTGACCTATAAGCCCGTGACCTGCGTCGTTGGGGTGGATATTGTCGGGAGATATCGTCTTCCAGTCCAGCGTACCCGCAGCAACCTCGGGATATACTATCTCCCTGTAGCTGAGCATTGGCAGATCGTAAGCCGTACCTATCTCCCTGTGAACCTCCTGCAAGCTTGTACCGTTGTCCTGAGTGGTGAACAGCAGGATAACAGCAGGCTGTGAGGAACTGCTTAATATCTTCCTTACAAGGCTGTCATAGGAATATTTGTTCATCACCTTGTCGGTGTCATTTACGGAAAACTCCACAATGACCACATCCGGCTCTGCACTTAAAAGCTGCTCGTCCACACGGTGAACCCCAAGATAGGAGTTAGTGCCGCCGATACCCGCATTCACCCCCGTGATCTGAGCCCCGGGGAATTTTTCCTGCCAGTAGCTGAAGAAACGCTCCGCATAGCAGTTTGCGTGGCTGCTTGCAAGGCTGCCCTGAGTGATAGAACCGCCTATCACGCCGACGGTAATATCCTCGCCGTTTTCCGCCCGCTTCATAACGCTTGCAAGCCTTGCCTTGTTGCCCTCGCTCAGCAGCGCCCTTTCATACATTACATCGGTAACTCCCGCCTCCAGGTCAACAGGCTCTGTGGGAACAGCCTGAGTGGTAATGGAAACCTTTGTTTCGTCCGCAGGGGCGGTTGTTTCGGCAGCCTCTGCAGCAGACTCTGTCACATTCCCCGAAGCGTCCTCATTGCCGCCGCTGCAGGCGCTTGCGGATATACACATCAAAGCTGCCAGAACAGCAGCCGAAATTTTTTTACGGCTCATCATAAATCAGCTATCCTTTCACATTAACATTTTGATTTTTTATGGGACATTCCTTTATACTTTATACATACAATACCGACAGCAGGCACTTATCAGCCCAGCCGCAGCATTTCGTCAATGCACCGTCTGGCACTTTTTACAGTGTCGTCATCAAGAACTATCTCTTCTCCGTCAACGCCCTCCAGACAGTGCAGCAGATCGGGCAATGCGGTTATCTTCATATTGTGGCAAACGCAGTCCTTTGAAAGAGGGAAGAACAGCTTTTCGGGAAACTGAAGACCCAGGTGCGCTGCTATGCTGTTCTCCGTGCCTATGATAAAGGACTTTGCGGAAGACTTTGCAGCATAGTCCATTACCTCTGTGGTGCTTCCCGCAAAATCCGCAGCCTCAACCACCGCAGGCTGGCACTCGGGATGAACCAGCACCGGCGCCCCCGGGTGCGCCGCCCTTGCCATCTCAATATCCTTTACCGTCAGCCTTGCATGAGTGGGACAGCCGCCGCTGATAAGCTTGAAGGTCTTTTCGGGAATCTGCTTTCTCACATAATCCCCCAGATTGCAGTCGGGAATAAACAAAATCTTATCGGCGTCCATTTTTCTTATTATATCCACCGCTGAGGAAGATGTCACGCAAACGTCGCTGAGAGTTTTTACCTCCGCCGAGGTGTTCACATAGCAGACCACCGCATGGTCGGGATACATTTCCTTTAACTGCCGCAGCATTTGCGGGTCTATCTGATCCGCCATAGGACAGCCCGCCTCGCCTCTGGGCATTAACACCCTTTTCTGCGGTGAAAGGATCTTCACCGTCTCCGCCATAAACCGCACTCCGCACATTATCACCGTTCCGCACTCGGATTTTTCCGCCTTCCTTGCCAATCCGAACGAATCCCCCGTAAAGTCCGCCGCCTCGATAATATCCCCCGACTGATACGCATGGGCAAGAATACATACATTCTTTTCCTTTTTCAGTTCACGAATGCGCTCCTGCATCTGATGTATATTCATAAATTGACCTCCCGAATAATGGGCTTAACATTGCCGCTTAAAAGCGATCCGTTTTCCGTTAAACCGTTGTTTCCCTGAAGCGGTAAATTATACACAAATTAATTATAACATATTTTTATATATTTTTCAACATAATATTTTCCTCCATAAAGCTAAACTTTTAAGAGCTGCATCCCCTGCTTTTGTATACTTTTTACAAAATTCCGTATTTCACCCATTCACAAAAGCAGGTCAGCGTCATAAAATATAAGGGATAATGTTATTCGGACGCAAGGTTGTATATACCGGAAGGTGCGATAAACACTTTTTTGACTGTACATTCTCCGAAAACTTGCCTGTGTCCGACATATTCCACGAAAGGAGGAGAAATGTCAACTCTTGAACTTACTGTTGCCATAACAGCAGTAGCCAACGCCATAGCCTCCGAAATACCGAACGACGGTGAGCTTGCCGTGCTGTCCGCCGTAATAGGGCAGTTATCGTCCACCCTTGCAACCATTGCAGCCTCCCGTTCGTCCAACAGCAATACGCCCGGAGACGCATATATACATTCATTATAAATTCATATTCGGGGCTATATGATGCAGAGCATGCAAACAAGATCAAACCGGTCTGTAAATTTTTACGGATCGGTTTGATCTTGTTATAAACTCACTGTCACGCTGTTTACTGTTTATATTATAATTAATCAGCACAGTAAAAATTGAAAATAAAGCTGCATATAATTTTCCAAAAAAAGCAAAAGAAATATTTCGGATTTTAAACGCAATTCCCTTGACTTTTTTTCGGTCATATGCTAAAATAAAAATATAAAATTAAAAGGATAATGAAGCTATGAGTTTTAATATATCGGATATTTACAGACCGCTGACATCAGCGCCTTTCCGGAATTCGGATAATTACAGGGAATATCAGCCATGCAGGGAGCTTATGCCCTATATACGCTGCTTCTGGAGCGCCGATGTAAAATGCAGGACGGCAGGACCTACCCTTGTAATACCCGACACCTGCACCGACATTATCATTGATTTAAACAATGAAAATAACAGCACCTACTGCGGTATCAACGACATTCCCTTAGTTTCATCATTTGACCCCGAAAGGGATATTTCCACCTTTGCCATAAGATTCTACTGCCACAGCGCAGTGCTTTTCTGCGAGAATAATATGGATAATTCACTTAACCGATACATTCCCGCCGAGGAAATTTTCGGTGCTTCTTCAAGAGAGCTTACAAGGCAGATCATGCAGGCCAAAAACACGGCGGAACGGATAAAGATATCCGAAAAATTCCTACTGCAAAGGCTTGATAACAGCCGTGAAAATCCCGCCTTTTTAAACGGACTTTACTACATAATAAAAAACAGCGGCAATGTTAATGTAGAGGATATTTCAGGCTACACCGTTTACAGCAAACGCCAGCTGGAGCGTATCTTCAAGGCTGTAAGCGGAGTTTCTCCCAAAACATTGGCAGGGCTTATACGCTATCAGCTGCTCTGGCAGGACGTGCTTTCGGGAAAATATGAGCCATTGGATGCCGTTGAAAAATTCGGCTACTGCGACCAGTCCCATTTGCTCAACGATTTCAGAAAATTTCACGGAGCGACCCCCGAAAAAGCCAGGCAGTACGCTGTTAGAGGTTAGAAGCAAGAGGCAAGAATAAAGAACCATATATCTGCTTTTCCGATGAATATTATTTTGAAAGAGATTTTCCTTTCCACGCCGAATGATGTCGCATTTTTACAAGACATTTTAAAAAATGTATGATAGAATATTTTTGAGGGGTATTATTATGAAATGCACGAAATTTTTTCGGTAGATTTTTCATTTGAAATGCCCCGAATTAAATTCGGGAGGAATAAAGTTTGAAAATAGTAAAATGGGCTAAAAATCGAAAAAAGGGTACAAAAAA
>CAZGAZ010000077.1:0-14486 GCA_964523835.1 uncultured Ruminococcus sp. | reverse complement strand
CACCTTTTCATAGCCCCGTTGGTGCCTTTCGCAGAAAGGCGGTTTATAAAAATGGGAATGACCGATAAGCAATTCGACGCATATAACAGGCAGCTTATGAAGCGTATAAAACAAGTTATGAAGCTGCTTGAAGAAACGGACAGCGATGAAGCCAAAAAGGAACTGGCAGACATTCTGGACGACCTGCAAAAATCCCTTGAGGACTGATATGCCAAAAATGCGGAGGAACGAAAATTCCCCGCATTTTCTTTTTCACATAATATTGACAGCAGATGAAAAATATGGTAAAATAAATAAAAAAGAAAAATACAAAGAAAACAAAAAAATGAAAGAAGGATAAAAATGGCAACAAATATGAAGGATTGCCCGGACTATCTCCGGGAATATATTTTCTATATGCGGGTGATAAAAAACCGCTCGGAAAAAACAATAGAATCCTATTACATCGACCTGCGGCTTTTTCTGCGGTATGTAAAGGCAAATATGCTGGATATGGAAAACCCCGACATTATTGCGGACGTGCCCTTTTCGGCAATTGAAAAAATAACGCTGGCGGATATTTACGAGTACCTGAACTTTTCCGCTGAGGAACTGAAAAACAACGACAAAACAAGGGCAAGGAAAATCTCCGCTCTGAAAAGCTTTTACAAGGCGGCAAGCAGCGGCAAGCTTTCCAGCTTTTCCCTTGCAAAAAATCCCCTGCTGAACCTTGACGTGCCCAGTCCCAAAAGGGCGCAGCCCAAGTATCTTAATCTGGACGAAGGCAGGAAGCTGCTGAATTCCGTAAACCGTGAGGATAATTTTTACGAACGGGATTTTTGTATTTTTATGCTGTTTCTCAACTGCGGAATGCGTCTCTCCGAGCTTGTGGGGATTGACCTTAACGACATTGACCTTAACGACCGCACCCTGCGTATCCTGGGCAAGGGCAACAAGGAGCGCACCATTCACATAAACGGCGGCTGCGCCGAAGCAATTGCCGCCTGCATTGCCGCCCGCCCCGATACAAACGAACAGGCGCTGTTCCTCTCCAAGCGGAAAACAAGGATAACAGGCAGACGTGTGGAGCAGATTGTAACCGCTGCCCTTGAACGCATAGGGCTTTCGGGCAGGGGGCTTTCCGTTCACAAGCTGCGGCACACGGCGGCTACCCTTATGTATCAGTACGGCAATGTTGACCCTATGGTGCTAAAAGAAATTTTAGGGCACGCCAATGTGTCCACCACGGAAATTTACACGCACCTGACCAATGAGAACGTCCGTACCGCCCTGGAATCCAATCCTCTTGCAGAGGTAAGACCTAGGGGCTAGAAGTAATACCGAAAATATTTTGCTGCATTTTATATTAAACATTAAACTTTAAGGAGGCTTTTTATGAATTTTACAAAAACTACAGGTTCATTCCCCAGTTCAAACAAGGCGGATAATATTGCTTATTATGTTTACAGACCCGAGGGCGAGGCAAAGGCGCTTATTCAGATATCCCACGGAATGTGCGAATATATCGGAAGATATGAGGAATTTATAGATTTCCTCTGCGGACAGGGCTTTGCGGTGATCGCAAACGACCATCTGGGACACGGAAATTCCGCTGCCTGCAAGGCCGATCTGGGATATTTTGCGGTTCATAATGGCTGGATGTATCTGATAAACGATCTGCACAGAACGTCGGTCATAGGGCGGCGGCTTTTTAAGGGGCTGCCCCATTATATTATCGGTCATTCCATGGGCTCGCTGATATTGCGGTGCTATCTTGCAAAATATTCCTCGGAGATAGACGGTGCGGTCATTGTGGGCACGGTAGGACCGAATCCTGCGCTGCCTGCGGCAAAGCTTCTGGCAGATTCGGAGATCATTCTTCACGGTGTAAAAAGCCGCTCCCCGAAAATAAACAATCTGATGTTCGGCTACGCCTGCTCACGGATAAAGAACAATAAGACCGACTTTGACTGGCTGACAAGAGATGAGATGACAGTTGACAAGTATGTGAATGACGAGAAATGCAATTTTGTATTTACCGCTTCTGCATTCAGAGACCTGTTTATGCTGCTGGATTACTGTTCGGATTCGTCATGGTACAAGAAAGTGCGCAAGGACATTCCCTTAATGCTGCTGGCGGGAGGGGAAGACCCCATAGGAGGCTACGGAAAGGGCGTTATGCAGGTGTTTAAGAGACTTACGGCTCACGGTTTTTCCGATGTGGAGGTAAAAATATGCGAGGGCTGCCGCCATGAGGTCTTTAATGAGCTTAACAAAAAAGAGACTTACGGCGAGGTTCTTCACTGGCTGGACGTAAGGATAAAACGGCAGCAGAAGAACAAGGGGAAAAGCTGATGTTTGCCAAGGTAAACGGGCTGGGGCTTTTCGGACTGAACGCCTTCGGTGTAACAGTGGAGGCAGATATAAGCAAGGGACTCCCCATGTTTAACATAGTGGGTCTGGGGGACACTGCGATCAAGGAAAGCAGAGAACGGGTCAAGGCGGCATTCCGCAGCTGCGGAGCGGAATTTCCCAAGGGGAACTTAGTAGTGAATCTTGCCCCTGCGGACACGAAAAAAACAGGCAGTATGCATGATTTTCCCATATTTGCCGCCATAATTAAAGCGCTGGGATATATTGAGGACGATCTTGATAAGACTGCATTTATAGGCGAGCTGGCTCTGGACGGCAGCGTAAGGCCTGTGAATGGCGTTCTGCCTATGGTGCTCAAAGCCCTCGAACTGGGCTTTGACACGGTTTTTGTCCCCGAGGAAAACGCCTTTGAGGCAAGCGTTGTGGAGGGTATTGTTGTTTACGGAGCAGAGAATGTTTCTCAGGTGCTTGCCCATTTTGACAGGCGGGAAATTTTGCTGCCGCAGCCAAAATATGTGCAGACAAAGAGGGAGCATTTCGAGGGACTGGACTTTGCGGACGTAAAGGGGCAGCAAATGGCGAAAAAAGCTCTGGAATATGCAGCGGCAGGGGGGCATAACATTCTTATGATAGGCCCTCCGGGCAGCGGCAAATCCATGCTGGCAAAGCGGCTGCCTACCATAATGCCCGAAATGAGCTTTAAGGAATCCATTGAAACGACGCGGGTGCACTCGGTATGCGGACTTGTCACAAAGGAAAATCCCCTTGTTACATGGCGGCCGTTCCGTTCGCCTCACCATACCATTTCCCCTGCGGGGCTTTCGGGGGGAGGGTCTGTGCCGAAGCCGGGAGAAATTTCCCTTGCCCATAACGGGGTGCTTTTTCTGGACGAGCTGCCCGAATTTACAAGGCAGTCTCTGGAGATACTCAGGCAGCCTCTGGAGGATAAGCAGGTGACTATTTCACGGGCGTCGGGAACTGTCACCTATCCGTGCAGCTTTATGCTGGTGGGGGCTATGAATCCCTGTCCCTGCGGCTACAGGGGACACCCAACAAGGAAATGTATATGCCCCGCCAAAACCGCTCACACTTACATAAGCAAAATTTCAGGTCCGCTGCTGGACAGGTTTGATATCCATGTAGAGGTAGCCCCCGTGGAATATGAGCACCTTGCCTCGGGGGAAAAGTCTGAAAGCTCCGCCGCCATAAGAAAACGGATAGAGACAGTGCGTGAAATTCAGGCAAAGCGGTTTGAGGGCACGGATATTACCTGCAATGCGGGTATAACCGCCGACATTCTTCACAAGGTCTGCCCGGTAACAGACGAGGCGTCAAAAACTCTCAAGGACGTGTTTGAACGAATGGGTCTGTCCGCACGGGCATATGAGCGGATAATAAAAGTGGCCCGCACGGCAGCGGACATGGACGGCGAAGAGGTAATAGGCAAAAAACACATCAGCAGGGCGGTGCAGTACAGAAGCCTTGACAGAAAGTATTGGACTGAGGAAGATTAAATATTTCGGGCGGCTTACCTGTTTGAAAGATAAACCGCCCTTATTTTTTTGTATGGTCAACCCAAATCGGGAGTATCGGTCAGAGTTATCCTGTCGGCGCTTTTTCCCTCGGTCTCGAAGATCACCAGGGTGTTTTTCCTAACCTTCAGCAAGGGCGCAGGGATATACAGTCTCTTTTGAGGGCCTGTTTCCCAGAAACGCCCAAGGTTAAAGCCGTTTATAAATGCGCAGCCCTTGCCGAATCCCGAGGTGTCAAGGAATGTGTCGCAAAGGTCGTCCGCTTCAAAATCAAACCTGTAAAAGGCGGGGCGGTTTTCCGAAAAGCCCTCGGAAAAATCTACGGCGGCTATGTCCTCAGCTTCAAGAGGCAATGGGAATATTTCAAAGCCGAAGCAGCGGTGTTCGTTTATTTTCACGCCTCCCGAAATGCCCTTGCGTTGGCTTTCCAGTCCCGTGCCGAAATTTTCCCTGCCGATATTTTCGCACAGCAGGTCGATGTGACTGCCTCCGCTCTTATCGTCAGGCTCGAATTTTTCGTGGATATTTTCCCCGAAAGCCGTGTACAGAAATTCCCCGTCCCTGTAGCACTGCACCCTGTCCGCCGCATTTTCAAGGCGTATTTCGTTTAACGGTTCGCCCTTTTTCATATTAATGCGATAGAGGATATAACCGTAATTCTGCCCAATTTCCTCCATAGTCAGAGGATAGACCGAGTGCACGGGGGTCGATATTTTGGTGAGAACCGAAAAAATATCCGCTTTGCCGGAACAGGTTATCTCACCGTAAGATTTGCGATTGATCGTTGTTGTAAGAGGAACTTCCCGAACGGGGGCATATTTCGAGATGACCTCTTTGAAAAGCCTGTATTTTTCGGTTATCTGCCCGTCCTCCGTAAGAGGGGCGTCATAATCGTAGGAGGTAACGTCGGCGGTCTCCTTGCCGCTGTTCCGCCCGCTCATAAATCCGAAGTTCGTGCCACCCTCGAACATATAGAAATTAAGGCTGCCCAGCTTCAAAAGCTCCTCCAGTTCCTCCGCCGCCTTTTGAGGGGGCGTGGTGTGGTGTTCCTCGCCCCATGCGTCAAACCAGCCGTTCCAGAATTCCATGCACATAAGGGGCTTGTTATCACCCATAAACTCCCTCATCTGCCCGAACTGCCACTGCGCCGCAGAGCCGAAATTCCCCGTAGGCAGCGCACCGTCCACCATTCCCGATTTGAATATAGGCTCGCTCCATGGGCCGTCGGATGTAACAAAGGGAACGGTTATACCCATTTCCCGCATAGTGTCCCGCAGAAATTCAAGATAGGCAGTGTCGTTGCCGTAATAGCCGTATTCATTTTCGATCTGCACCATAATGATATTGCCGCCCCTGTCAATCTGATGAGGGACAAGCCTCGGCATAAGCTCGCTGTAATATTCCCTTACCGCCTCAAGATAGGGCTTATACGAACACCTGAATCGCATATTCTTATCCGCCAGCAGCCATGCAGGCAGCCCGCCGAACTCCCATTCGGCGCATATGTAGGGGGACGGGCGGATTATCATGTAAAGCCCCAGTTCATTGGCGATCTTAATAAATTTTTCAATATCCCTGCCGCCCTGCCAAAGGAATTTGCCTTTTTCGGGTTCGTGAAAATTCCATGGAATATAGGTCTCCACCGTATTGCAGCCCATATTCACCAGCTTTTCCAAACGGTCACGCCAGTATTCGGGCACGGTTCGGAAATAGTGGATTGCTCCCGAAATAATTTTAAAGGGCTTGCCGCTTATGTAAAAATCTTCTTTGATTTCAAACTTGTCCTGCATAATTTTACCGCCTTTGCGTTTTTTAAATTATAACATATTTTGCAGACGATTGCAATGATTTATATAAATTTGGGTGAAATTTTTCTTGAAGTTCACGGAAAAATCTGCTATAATTATTTTGAGCGGTTTATTTGAATAATAAATGCGAAATATAGCTTGCGGAGTGAAAATTTATGATATGGCTGAGTCCCGATAATTGGAAAGAACAAAAATTTACCGAACTGCGGCTTTATGCCCCGAAAGGTGAAAAGATACTGCTGGACTTTGAACCGTTAAAAATGCCCTGTGAAAAGAACGGAGACCCTCGGTGGGAGGATTGGCACTGCTACTGTGAGCCTTTGAGGATATACAGACAGGACTATGAACTGCTGCTCCCCTATTTCGGGATAATCTATCCAACAAAGGACGCCGTAAACGGATGCGAAAATGCAAACTTTGACCCGTGCTTTGAAAATTTTATCGGCAAAGAGGATTGGTCAAAAATAATTTCGGAAATTGAATATAATCTTGATAATTTCCCTTATAATGAAAAAGAGTTTTTTGCGGGTTTTATAAAATGGGTGAAAGAAGCCCTTAACCATACCCTTGTTATAGCAGTCGAGGGAAATTTGTAAAGCCTCTTGAATTTATCAAAAGGATATGCTATAATTAATCTAATAAATAAAAATTTCCAAAAAGGAGATTGATATAATGGTAGACACTTACATTGCCGCATTGGTGAATTACGGCGTTAAAACAGGTATGACCGACCCGGGAGACAAGATATACTGCATAAACCGTTTGCTGGAGGTTCTTCAAAGGGACGAATTCACCGAACCAGAAAGTATTCCGGAAATGTCATTGCCCGAGATATTGTCGGGGCTGCTGGATTATGCCTGCGAAAAGGGACTAAGCGACGTCAGCGTTACCTATAAAGACCTTTTTGACACAAAGCTGATGGGCTGCATTACCCCGCCGCCCTCGGCAGTAAGAGCGAAATTTGCCGAACTTTATGCCCAGTCCCCCGAAGCGGCAACGGACTATTACTATGATTTCAGCCGCAATACCAACTATATCCGCCGTGACAGGATCGCCAAGGATATCAAATGGAAAACCGGGACGGAGTACGGCGAGCTTGACATTACAATTAACCTTTCCAAGCCCGAAAAAGACCCCAAGGCGATCGCCGCCGCAAAAAACGCCCCCCAGAGCGGATATCCTAAGTGCCTTTTGTGTGCTGAAAATGAGGGCTATGCGGGACGGGTGAACCACCCCGCAAGGCAGAACCACAGGGTCATTCCCGTGGAGATAGGCGGCGCAAAATGGGGTCTCCAGTACTCCCCCTATGTATATTACAACGAACACTGCATACTCTTCAACACCGCCCACACCCCTATGGTGATCGACAAAGCGGCTTTCGGGAAGTTGTTTGACTTTGTGGCGCAGTTCCCCCATTATATGATAGGGTCAAATGCAGACCTGCCCATAGTAGGCGGCTCTATACTCTCCCACGAGCATTTCCAGGGGGGACGGTATACCTTCCCCATGGCAGTCGCCCCCATTGAAAAGGAATATACCCTCAAAGGCTTTGAAGATGTGAAAGTCGGCAGGGTGAAATGGCCTATGTCGGTTATCCGCATAGCTTCTCCCGACAGCGCAAGGCTTGTTGAGCTTGCCGATAAGATACTTACCGCATGGAGGGGGTATACAGACGAATCAGCCTTTATCTATGCCGAAACCGACGGCGAGCCGCATAATACCATTACCCCCATTGCCCGCAAAAACGGGGATAATTTCGAGCTGGACTTAGTTTTGCGAAATAACATAACCACTCCCGAGCACCCCCTTGGCGTATACCACCCTCATGCCGAGCTGCACCATATCAAAAAGGAAAATATCGGGCTTATAGAGGTCATGGGACTGGCAGTGCTGCCCGCAAGGCTGAAAGATGAGACCGAGCATCTGGCGCAAACGCTGGTAACAGGGGGGGGTGACGCAGTGCGAAGCGACCCGGAGCTGAGTATTCACGCCGACTGGGCGGAGGAATTTGCCGCACGTCGTGAGATCACAGCGGAAAATGTTCACGATATCATCAAGGAAGAAATAGGCAAGGTGTTTGCCAAGGTGCTGGAGCACGCAGGAGTGTATAAGCGCACTCCCGAGGGAATGGCTGCCTTTGACAAATTTATGGAGATATTTGCACGGTAAAAATTTTCATAATTTGTATATTTGGGGAGTTGATCAAGCGATGATAACATCGGACTGCATTCTAAAATATCAGGAGCAATTCAATACTTACCAATGCGCTTATTATGAACCGTCTACACCGCCACTGGTTTTTATTGAGGATAGCAATGGAAAAGCATATATCCAGCCAGAAAATGAAACAGATGAAATTTTCCTTGACAGACTCGAACGCAGCATAACAGCGGGAGAAAATCTGTTTTTTAAAGAATGGGACAAGCTTAACGATCTCCCGAGCGACTTATTGGATTATATTGTTTCCCATTTAATATATGCTGTACGCAAGTGGAAAATCAGAAGACAAGAAGCAAGAGGCAGGAAGCGGAGACCGCTTGTGCAGAAAAAAATTTTAGAAAGCTTTTTTAATCGGAAACAGTATTAAAATACGATTTTTCACATTAAAAGCCGTCCCGGGGTCGGGGCGGCTTTTTACATTCTCAATTCGGAAGCTTTGCTAAAATTTCAATGGCTTATAAATATTTTTTCAAAAGGCACATCAGCCGAGACTTTTTTTCCTCCCGAAAACCCTGTTGTACGCAGTCTGCGCCGCCGGAAGAATTGCAGCAAGCAGCAGCATATCCACAATGTACTGCGCCAGATTCTTAAAGATACGTGGAGATATCCAGATAATAAAGGAATCTCTCATAGCATTATCCCCGTTAAAAAAGCACATCAGCGTAAAATCGGGGGCGGTAAAGGTGGTATACAGAATATACGAACGCAGCGCAATATTGCATATAAGAATAGCCAACGCCCTCGCCGCAGCCGCACGGAAAATATCACTGCCCTCGGGGCGTATCACCCGTTTGTAAAGTATGACCCCATATATCGCCCCCGTCAGCAGCTCCACAGGGATAAGCTGGGGCATATACCCCCTTGAAGTCTTGTTTGCCACAATGTAGCCTATAACGTCAATTCCCAAAGTGGCAAAAGCGCACACCACAGGCCCGTAAAACATTCCTATAACGCATAAAGGCAGGCAGGTGAAAACTATCCGCAGATCGGGGGTAACATCTATCCCCGCCCAGCGCAGCGCAATGCCCATAGCCATAAGCATACCCGTGACCGCAATGGTGCGCAGTTCCTTCATACGTGCCGCAGATTCGGTAAAAATATTAAAAAAGCTCTTCATAATTCTCCTCCTTTAAAATAAGATCCCGGGAACAGACCAAGCTGCAGGCTTATGTATAAGCTATGCTCGGTTTATTCGACATTATATTAAGAGGATATATGAAAAGCTCTTTTTATAATGCTGTATAAGCGGGATGCGACTGTTGAACCGCAGCTTTCGGGGTCAATAGCAAATGCAAAGCTCTGACCTATTAAAGCGTTTCGTCCCCGACGCAACTCCCCGTCGTCGGGACACTATTTACGCACAACAGCCTACTCTTGATAAGCAAATTAATTTATGCAGCCGTTTTCCCGCCCACAGCAGGAAAACCAATGTATGCTCCAATCAGAAAGTAATTTCATTGCAAACTCTGTAAAGCTCGGTGTCAAAGGGCTTCTTCATGGCAAGAGCCTCTTGGATGTCCACATCTATTATCTTGTTGTCTTTGAGCCCTACCACACGGTTTGTAGCCCCTCTGCTGATAAGCTCCACAGCGTGATAACCCATCTGGCTCGCCGCAACTCTGTCACGGACTGTAGGACTGCCGCCTCTTTGAACATGCCCCAGAACAGTCAGTCTGGTCTCAATGCCCGTAAGCTCTTTAAGCTGCTTTGTGATACCCTCGGAGTTCTCCACGCCCTCGGCAACCACCACAATAAAATGCTCCTTCTGAGCCTCGTGAGCCTTGATTATCTTGTCGGCAATGGCGTTTATATCGTAGGGCATTTCGGGGGTAATGCAGGCAATAGCTCCCGCAGCCATAGCAACGTTAAGGGCTATCCACCCTGCGTGCCTGCCCATTACCTCAACCACAGAACACCTGTCATGGGACTGGGAGGTATCTCTTATCTTGTCGATCATTTCAAGAGCCGTGTTCATGGCAGTGTCATAGCCGATAGTGTACTCGGTGCACTGAATGTCGTTGTCAATAGTACCGGGAAGCCCTACACAGCGGATACCGCCTATCTTCGACAGATCGGCAGCCCCTCTGAAAGAGCCGTCGCCGCCGATAACAACAAGACCTTCCATATTAAGCTCCCTGCACTTTTCCGCAGCCTTTTTAACATATTCCTCCTGAATAAATTCCTTGCAGCGGGCAGTGTAAAGAATAGTGCCGCCTCTCTGGATAATGTCGGAAACGTCACGACAGTTAAGCTCGATACATTCGCCGTTGAGTAAACCGTTATAGCCCCTCTGAATGCCGATAACTCTGTAATCCTTTCTGATAGCAGCCCTTGTGACCGCTCTTACAGCGGCGTTCATTCCGGGGGCGTCGCCTCCGCTGGTTAATACGCCAATAGCCTTCTGCATATTTTTCTCCTCCGATTTATGAAATTTATGATAAATATTTCCAAAATTTTTCACTAATTATATTTTACACTTTTTCTTCCGATTTGTCAAGGGGGTAACAGTAATAATCGGACAAATTTTTTTCTGTTTATACAAAGCGCTGTATTGGTTTTGATCAGCGTGCCGCTTTGTCGCTGTATGCCGGATTCTTTTTAATAAAATAATTATCTGCATTATTTGATGTCGGATATGTCGCTGCCCAACTTTACTTTCAGAAAAGTGAATGCTATCCTTTATTAATGCAGACTTATTGTTCATATTTCCTTAAAACGGTTCCGGAAAGATAAACCGTGTTTTCTTCACCGTTAAGATATATTATTACATCCTTATAACAGGCAAAAAAACTATTATGCTTAAAGTACCGGACTTTTGACGGGTTTGTATAGTCATATTCAGGTGTTTCTGCGTAATCAGACCTGATAAGCTTCAGTATAAGCCTGTCTGTTTCCCATTGTGACATTTTTTTAGGAATTAACCTATAAATAATATTTTCGCCTATTGTAACCAACAATGAAAATGACAAAGACCAAAGTATCATATATTCAAAAGTCATTTCATCTCCCAATGCAATTGATACAATATTAAAAATCATCGATATAAAAAAAAGAATAAGAATATTTTTAACTGTATTTTCAAGATACCATTTAAGTTTCATTTCAAACTTGTATGATATAGTAAAGCCTAAATCATACTCTCCTTTCCCAAAATATTTTATAATAAAATCAGCAGAATTTGAAAATAATTCTGCCCTTTTGCACTTATTCAGATACTGAACAAGCTCAGGCAAAATGAACACCGGCGTCTTGCGTCTTGCCTCTAACCTCTCGGCAGAATATGTAAAAAATCTCATCACACCCGACAGCACCAATCGGGAAACCTTTCCGACAAATATAATCTAATAGCGCAGTGCTCGCATTTGGGGCTTCTTGCCGTGCAGGTGTCCCGCCCGAAAATCACCAGCCTGTGACAGAAATCGGAGCTTTTTTCGGGGGGAATGATCTTCCGCAGATCCTCCTCCACCTTTTTGGGGTCTTTGGAATTTGTCAGTCCCAGCCGCCCGGAAATGCGTATGCAGTGAGTGTCCGCCACAATTGCGGGCTTCCCGTGAATGTCTCCCATAATAAGGTTAGCAGTCTTGCGTCCGATACCCGCCAGCTTTGTAAGCTCCTCGATACTGTCGGGAATAACTCCACCCAGATCGTAATAAAGCGCCCTTGTCATCAGTGAAATGCTGTGCGCCTTGGTTTTGAACAAACCGCAGGGACGGATTATCTCGGCAATATCATCCTCATCCGCCTCCGCAAAGCTTTGCAGAGTGGGGTATTTTTCAAAAAGCACCTTTGTAACAATATTCACCCTTGCGTCGGTGCACTGAGCGGAAAGCCGCCCCGCTATCATGAGTTCATAAGGGTGGGCATATTCCAAAGAGCATTTTGCACACGGGTATATCCCCTCCAGAGCCTTTACAATCTCTACAGCCCTTTCTCCCTTTTTCGACATTTTGGGCATACAAAGCGCCTCCCAAAAAATATTCAAAGCATTATCGCATTATCGGAAAGTTCTAAAAAACGCCCGCCGCAAGATCATTATTAATTATTAATTAATCATGCCTCGGCATACTCCGCCTCTCCGCCGCAATTCCGATAAGCTGCATTAAAATCGCATGCTGCCTGTCCGCCTTCAGCCTTGCAGCCCGCTTGATGTCCTCATCACTGTGAACCTTTACTATTATGGGACGAACATCATCCATGGCACGAATGGTTATCTCCGCCCTGCACCGCTCGCATTTGCATATGTTGAACCTCTCTATTACCTTCGGCAGCCACTGGGAAACAAGCTCGGAGGTAACGTTTATCTGCGTTCTTCCGTCCCTGTCACGAACGACCTTGGGCGGTTCCGGATTGTCCTGAGCCTTAATTATTTCCTCCTTGAAATCCTCATCCAGTATGGGATTGGAGGCAGGCATCCCCGTCAGCATCTGCATAAGCTGAGGGGTCTTGTGTGTTTTTGGAGTTGAAATACTGATCACGACCTAACTTTAAATGTGAACTTTTTACATTCACAAAATAATTTCGTGTTAATTTTTCGGGAGATTTATTTCCGGAAATGTATTTCGGGAAATATATTTCCCATTGTATCCTCCCCCCCGTTTACCGAAACAGCTTTAATCCTTGTCCCCCGAAAGCAGCTCGGGATATAATTCCATAGCAAGCTTTGTATATTCCCTTGCCGCACGGCACCGTGGGGAATACTGAGTAATGGTCTGCTGATGGGCAGGGGCTTCCGCAGCAGCAATGCAGCCGGATATTTTCGTGTCAAATATTTTTGTTCCCAGCTGCCCCGCAATAATCTCCGCCATCTGCGCCACTTCCTCGCTGAGAAGATATTTCGGACTGTACTTGGTAAGCAGTACCCCCCGCACATTTAGATCCTTGTTGTAAAATTTCTTCACAGCCAGAATGGTGTCCTTGACCTGCGCTATACCCTGAAGAGAAAGGATCTCAGCTGTCATGGGAATAATAAGGTCATTGGCAGCAGTGTAAGCGTTAATGGTGAGAATGGACAGGGCAGGGGGAGTGTCGATTATCACAGCGTCATAATCATCCTTCACCGTGTCAAGAGCCTTTCTGAGTACAAACTCCCTTTCATCCCCCCGCAGCTCCAGCTCCGTTCCCGAAAGCAGGATGTTGGACGTGATAACATCGCATACAGGAGCTTTTTTCACCGCCTGCTTTATCCCGCACCTTCCCGTCATCACATCATGGATCGTCAGTCCCCCGTCCGCCGCCCCGAGAGAAAAGGAAAGATTCCCCTGCGGGTCAAGATCGAGAGCCAGCACCCGCCTGCCCCGATCACGGAAAATGCCCGCAAGAGCGGCACAGGTAGTAGTTTTACCCACGCCGCCCTTCTGGTTTGTAACCGCAATAATCTTGCTCATTTTTTTAAGATCATCTGCCTTCTTTTTGTTTCAAGCGTTCTCTCTCAGCCATCTGGCATTCAAAGAGATGACGCACGAGCCGCTCCTCCTGAGAGGGGGTAATACCTAAAAATCTGCATCCGTAGCCTTCGATTCCGCCGCTTGTATCCTTCTGCACCCGCAGTATCTCAGCCTTTACCTCCATATTGTCGGGCAGGAAGATAAAGTTTACGAAATCGCCTGCGAAAAGCTCAATATCGCAGGTCAGGAAAACGCCCCCAAGGTTAATGTTGAGGATCGTCGCCTCATACCGCTCCTCCAGCTCAATGACATCGTCCCCACGTTCAATGGCGACTATGTAAGCCGCCTCCTTTGTGGCGACCTTGTAGGAACGCCGCCGCTCTTCAAGCACCTCGCCGTCGTCCACATGGAAATTGAGCTGCTGCTCCGTGCTTATATCCGCATGGGTGCGGCATTTTATCCTTGTGCCGTTTACATACTCAAAGATAACGTCAATATTATGATCCTTTTCAACTATCGGAAGCCCCCGCCCCCTTATGGCAACCAGTTCATATCCCTTGATCTTAAAGAAATCCCTTGGAAATGTAAATCTGTTTGTGGTGAGGATACGTTCTCCGTCCTCCTTGTAGATGTCGATCTTTTTGATTTTTTCTTTGCTTATCATTATAGCACTCTCCGCTCGAAATATTTTGAAAAACGGATCTTGATCCCCGTCACCCATTGTTTCCCCAAGTTCACTCAAGGCACACACAATACGCAAGGAACATATTCTTTGCGGGGCGCATTGCCTTGTGAAATATCTGACTTCAGTCCCGATTTTTTCGTGAATATAACTATACATTATTTATTATACTAAATTTTTTCGGAATTTGCAATAGATTTTTGAAATTTATTTGTAAACAGTCTATAAACAATAGGCGGATATGCTGTAATTCTGCAAAAATTATGATCTGTATTATGAAATTTTTGTTAAAATTGGAAAATATTTCTGATATTCTACGGTATGGTTGTTAAATAATTCGGTAAATGTGCCTATGAACTGTGACTTTGTTGTGAAAATGCGTGAGTTGACTGGCAACTGTAAGTGAAGGTGCAAAGGGGGACACCCAAAGAGAGGGGAGGGGGGTTCATGCGTATAGGGGGCGTGGGTCACCCCCCTCCCCTCTCTTTAGGTTTCCCCCTTTGCAAAC
>CAZGAZ010000076.1:0-14821 GCA_964523835.1 uncultured Ruminococcus sp. | reverse complement strand
GTAAAATTATACAGTTTGCGGTTATAGAGGCGGAAGTGGTGGTCACCTGTATACTGAGTCCCATAATCCACACGGAAAAAGCCGAGGTTATTATAGGTGTTATCATCAGTGTTCCGGTGATATTTATACTTGTCAATTTTATCAGCATTATGAATAACTATTTTTCTGCAAAACAGCTTACGAAAGAGCTTATGGAGTTTCAGAAAAATATAACGTAGTGCCCGTTAAATAACAGCTGCGGTCCCTCCGTCTGCAAATATAATGCATTTATAACGTCTGCAGCCCGATCCCGCAATAAATACAAGCTCTGAAACGGTAATAATCATACAAAGAAATTTTGATATTTTCTCCTCTGCCGAGACCTGCTTCCGGCACGGTAAATTTATCGCTCAACGAGGTTACTATGCAGCAGGCATCAGCAGAAGTGCACCCATATTTTCACCGTTTTATCTTCCGGTGTCCGTCCGGAGAATCCTTATTATCGGAATTCTCCGAACTGTTGTCTGCGTTTGATTGCCTTCAGAACATTATTTTTCCGATACATTTGTACAATCATCAAATACGACCGCTTCTCTGCTGTCCTTAGAAAGCAATGTAAATTCGCAGTCTACAAGACGAATGTTATCCGTATGCCGAACATAAAGGCCATATGCGGACATAGTCGGCTCACACCAGTAATAATCGGGATATTCTCCGTTATATTCATTTGGCGGCAAGGGAGCTTCTCCATAATATCCGCCCTTGCATTCAACATGGACATTTTTCAGAAGAATATCCGTGACCCTGTCAAACACCCCATCTTTGCAGCGTCCGTCTATGTGCGACCCGAAATTATCTATTACCTTGTCTGCAAACAGATTTTCTATGATTATGTTTTTCATATAGCCTCTTTTTATCTGTGCGCCGTCTATCCTCCTGCCTCTTACGCCTCCGCCGTTCAGTATGCTTATCGGCACTCTGACCGAAGACATTTTTATATTATAAAAATGTATATCGTCAACGTCCGCCCCGTCCGCTGAACCAAGTGAGATACCTGCTAAATGAATATGTATCATAACTATATCTTCAAATGTGCAGTGTTTTAATTGCTGATAGGAGCTGGAACCGAATTTTATACCATTGGCACCGCAGGAACTTAAAGCGCAGTTTCTGACATGCAGATTTTGCACCCCTTTGTATGTTCCGCTTTTCGGGCAGATCACATCATCACCCGACAGAAGCGCAGAATTTGTAATATAAATATTTTCGGAATCAACAGGATCAATTCCGTCACGGTTGATATGGTTAGCGGCGTCAAGGTTAATGCTGTCTATGATAGCATTGCTGCATTCCAGAAGAATCACACTCCAGGAACCCGACTCCTTAATATCAATATTGCTGATAACTGTATCGCTGCACGAAACAAATGTTATGACCGACGGTCTCTGCCATTCCTGCCCCTCAAAAATATCGCTGTCGCCGTTTTTTATGCCAATTGTCCCGCCGCCTGTGATCGTAATATTTTTGCTGCCCTCCGAATAAAACAGCGCTCGGAAACCCTGACGGTACTCTTGAATATATGTATGCGATACATTGTAAATAGGGTAAGCGTTTTGATTATCACTTCCGTATATTCTCGCTGTTTCATCAACATAGACTGTTGTATCGGAATGAATAACAGCTCCGCTTATAAGGTATTCCCCGTCGTGAACATAAAGCGTTCCACCTCCGTCCTTGCATTTGTCCAGAGCATGCTGAAAGGCTTCGGTGCAATCTGTTGTTCCGTTATTATCCGACGTAAAATCGGAAATGTCATAAACAGGCTGACGCATTTCACAAAGCCTGCCGTCGGAAACAGAGATCGTATCAATGCTGACTGTACCGTATTTCTTGTATTCGGGGAGTTTTATACATAAAATGTTTTCTCCTTCATTCAATTCAACAACAGCTCTTATACAGCGCATTATACCTGTCCGGTATTCTTTTTTTGTTCTTGCGTAATACCGACAGGGTACAAATTTAATGGTCGTTTCTTCCGAATTGACAGCTAAAACCGCCTCAATTTCGGTATCGACATCGGAAGAATATTTTACTGTAACTGTAAATTTCCCTGACCTGCAAGACGGGATTTTCCATTCCGCACAGCTTCCTCCGCTCATAACGACAGCAAAATTCCCTGTTGTACGGCAGACGTCCCTATTGTATACGCAGCCTTGGCTTTCCGCAACCGTATCGGCTGTATAAATTTTTGTGTAATCAAAATCATAAAGAGCCATATTAATTTCCTCCGGAAAATTATTTATAAATACTCCCCGATATTGTTTAATATCGGGGGAGCAGCAATATTATTTTTTCGTGAAATATACCGTATATGTTTCGTCCGTTATCTCATAAAGCGGTTTGAATATAATGTTCTTTGGCTGATTTCTGGTGACATAACAATTCTGCTTCCACGGGAACGTGCCGTATGTATGCTCAATTTGCGGATAAAGAAATGTATCGGGTTTCTCAAAATCGCCGGAAAGTCCGCAGTCACAGTCGCTGAGCCCCGCAAGTACGATAGGACCGTCAACTGCCGCCGCAAGCTCGGGCATATCGGGCAGAGCCTCCATAACAGGACTGCTTGGGAACAATATCTGCAGAACATCATCCGACCATTGCTTCCTTATTTTTATCCAACCCTTTTCAGTGCCTGTACATTCCTGCGGCTGACCGTTCAGCGTTATAACAGGCGTACCGCTTACCCAGCACGGTATGCGAAGCGACAGAGTAAATTCTTCGGGAACGGAGGAGGTAATGCTGAATTTCAATGACCATCTTGACATATCTCCGCCGCTGTGTTCGTCAAAAAATATCTGACTGTTATAGGATTTCATATCTGTTGTCTGTTCAATGCAGATATCAGCATTTCCATGTCGGTATTTAAGCCGTGAAGGTATGTACTGACTGACAACAAGGGAATCATTCTCCACATCACGGAAATAAATCAGATCGGGATATAAGGTCTGAGCCTGAACCATAGTTCCGTGACAGCACCAGAAATCATGGGTCTTGCTTCCCCATTTCTTGCGGCTGCCTGCTTTCAATGGAAGAAAGTATGTCGGCGTGCCGCTGAATGGATTTTGCTGCGCAAGAAATCCGTTGTAAAGACATCTTTCAATATAATCCGCATAACGGGTATCCCCTGTCCATTTAAAAAGATATTGAGCCGTTCTTACCATATTGTAAACCGTACAGAATTCCTGATCGTTGTCACCAAGAAATTGCCCCTGCATAAATGGCGGTATCCAGAATTCACCCGCATTCTGTCCGCCTGTGCAGTACATTCCTCTGTCAGTTACAGCCGATTTCCAGAACTGCTCCACACGTCTGCGCCATTTTTCATCGCCTGTTGCCTCGTAAACCTTTGCCGCTCCGTGGGAAAGTGGAATACTTGCATTGGCATGGTCGTTTGAAAGAGCATCGTTACCGTTGTCAAGCTGCGTATACCAACCGTTATCCCAGTAACGTTCCGCAAGCCGCATATATTTTTCATTGTCCGTAAGCTCGTAAAGCTCCGCCCAGACTTCAAGCATTCCGCCCTGTTCGCCCTTGTAAACGGCATTGGGATTTTCTTTCAGCATGGCGTCTGTCCAGCGGATATACCAGTCGCTGAGATGATCGGCTATTTCAAGAGCCTGATTATTTCCCGTGTATTTGTATGCGTCGGTAAGCCCCATGAGCGTTTTGTGCATTACATACTGCGGCGACCATACCTGCCGGTCGTTCGCCATATTTTTAAAATATTTTTCGGGTATAGAGCC
Organism: uncultured Ruminococcus sp.; assembly: GCA_964523835.1. Lineage (GTDB taxonomy): Bacteria > Bacillota > Clostridia > Oscillospirales > Ruminococcaceae > Huintestinicola. The sequence goes on along the minus strand of CAZGAZ010000076.1, from coordinate 11,039 downwards.
TGCCCATTCCCCTCCGTTCAGCTGCTGACATCTTGCAAGCTCGGAAATGATATTGTCCAGCTTTACTTTCAGCTCTGTATCGTTCTCATTGGCGGCCAATGCAGCCGCAGCAGAAAGCCAGTGCCCGAGAAAATGTCCTCTCAGCTGACAGGTCGGCGCTTCCCAGCCCCAGTGAAGCTTTGCGGACGCAGGGTCGTCGACCGCCTGAAGTCCCGGCATAACAATACCTGCCTCAAGGTAAAAATTCTGAAGCAGACACACCGAATCAAGCTCCATTAAATAATTTCTGTTGGTATTCATTCGCTCTCTGAAAACTCCCGACAGTACAGTCACTTCTTTTTTATCAAATTGTTTAAGCATATTTACCCTCCGTTTAATTTTTTTAGCCAACGCCGCTGTATTAAACACCGTAACGGCATTTCGGTAAATTGTATTTTTGTTTGTAAGAAATTCATCGGCTGATATTGTTGATTTTACTGCGTTCTGAAAGGCGCAGCAGGCAGACCGTTTTTACCAAACAGCGTAACATCGCCGTAATTGACCATTTGAACCTTGCATATCTCGGCTCTCTTACTCTCTCAGCCGTAAGTCTGATCTTACCGCTGTCGAGAATTTCGGCAGCCGCAGGTTCAAATTCTCCCCCGCTTCCCTTAATTTCAAAGCCCTCCAATGCCCCGGCATTTTTTACTTTAAAGCCGTTTTCCGTATGGTCAAATTAAACAATAAGCCTGCCGTCCTTCGGGTAACAGTTTCTGTAAACAGAACCGTAAGCCTCCCCGTCGGTAATTTTCAGTTCATAATGTCCTACGTAAGTGTTTACCGGAGGCAGCACAATATGCCACTCATTCTCCATGCAGACAACCTCCGATGAAAAACCGCAAAGTTCTGCTTTTACACGCTTACCGCTGTAATCACGTCCCCAAATGTTAATCGGTTTGCCCATCTGCAAAACCATATGATCCGAAAAAAATGCGCTGTCTTTAATATATTCATAAATCAGCATTCCTTTTATTCTAATTATACTATATTGCCGAAAAAAATCCTCTTTTTTATTGATATATTATTGTGCTGTATTGATATTTTGCAGACAGAATAAAAAACCGTATTCTCTCAATATCCGAATGCGTTCAATGAAAATCGATCAGTATAGTACAGAAAGCATCGGAAATCAAGAGGTAAAATGTTAACACCTGCTGTATGATTGTAATAACGTCAGGCAGCTTGCTCATCCGGTCTGCCCGTTTGCAAATAGGTTGGGAATGCGGCTGTATCACTTTTTCCAGCAAGGCAAATATGAATTATTTCAACTCGATTTATGCAAAAATATTGGAATTTTAATGAAATTATGTGTTTTTAACTATAAATAATGCAACTAAATAAATCAAATATGTCATTTTTAGATATTGACATCTCACATCCGATGTGATATTATTATATTGTAAGGCAAGGGCGCCGAGGATAAAACATTCCTCGGCGTCTTTAATTTTTTACAAAATGGGATGAATTTTATGCGAACGCCTGTTGCAAATGCAAGAGAGATCAACGAGCTTCTTGCCCGATACGGTGTAAAGTTCGGGATATACAAAAACGGCAGCTTTCATGAGCAGCTTTTTCCCTTTGACGCTGTTCCGAGGGTTATTTCTGCAGAAGATTTTTCGGACATAGAAAGAGGACTTATCCAGCGTGTGAACGCTCTCAACCTGTTCCTGAAGGACATTTACTCCGATAAAAAAATTGTTCGTGACGGAATCGTTCCCGAAGAATTTGTCTATATTTCAAAGGGTTTTTTGCAGCAGTGCGACGGAGTAGCTCCGCCAAAGGGAATATACAGCCACATTTCGGGAATAGACCTTGTTCAGGGAAAGGACAATGTATGGTACATTCTTGAAGATAACCTGCGGATCCCGTCGGGAGCATCCTATCCGCTTATCGCACGGGAGCTTTGCAGAATGGCAAGTCCCGCAGCATTCCGTGACAACGGAGTAAGAGATAACCGTGATTATCCCGCTCTGCTCCGTGAAACCATGGAGCACTCAAACTGCGGCGGGATAAACGTTATCCTTACACCCGGAAGATACAATGCAGCATATTTCGAGCATTCATATTTTGCGGAAAAAACAGGTGCTGTGCTTGTTCAGAATAACGATCTATTTGTGGAAAACAATGTGCTGTACATGAAAGACTATCAGGGCGGCAAGACCCGTGTGGGAGCAGTCTACAGAAGAATTTCCGACGAATATCTTGACCCGCTGACGTTCCTGCCCGAATCGCTTATCGGCGTACCGCATATCATGGACGCATACCGTGCGGGCAATACGGCGATAATAAACGCTCCCGGAAACGGCGTTGCCGATGACAAGGGCATATATTATTTCGTGCCGAAAATGATAAAATATTATCTGGGCGAGGAAGCAGTTTTACACAATGCGCCTACATATCTTCCCTACTATGAGGAGGACAGGAAATATGTGCTTGATAATCTTGAAAAGCTTGTTGTCAAGGACGTTTCGGAAGCGGGCGGCTACGGCGTTGTTTTCGGCAGGGATATGACAAAAGCACAGCTTGCCGAGTGGAAAGCTCTTATCACCCAACAGTCAAGAAGATTTATCGCACAGGAGGTCATTGATTTTATCGACCTGCCTGTAATTGACGAGGACGGCAGTGAAGTAATGCGCAAAGCCGATCTGCGGGCATTTGTGCTGACAGGAGAAAAAACCAAGGTATGGGCAAGCGGTCTTACAAGATTTTCACGCTGTCCCGATTCATTTGTAGTTAATTCATCGCAGGGAGGAGGCTTTAAAGATACATGGGTACTATCACAGCAGTAAATATAAACAATCTTTTCTGGCTCGGCAGATACACCGAGAGGGTGTTCACGACCCTTAACGCATTTTTTAAATACTCCGACAGAATGATAGACAGCGGAGAAACTATCTATAAAAAATATCTTGAATACATAAGCGTTCCCGATATTTACACAGGTGTGGAGGACTTTCTTGACAGATATGTTTTCGACAGCGGCAATCCGAACTCTATCCGCTCAAATCTGGGATATGCTCTGGACAACGGCATTGTTTTGCGGGAGGAGATAAAAACGCCGTCACTGTCATATCTGCAAATGGCGCTTGACCGTCTGGACAGCTGCCGGGGAACGGACAAGCTGCGGTACGATCTGCTGCCCGTTCGTGACGCAATTTATGCATTCTGGGGAAGCGTTGACAACAATATGACCGACATTGAAGCAAGGCGTATCGTTCACGTCGGAAAATCCGTTGAACGGGTGGATATGTATATGCGGCTGCGTTACCCCGCAGAGGATATTTCCTCAGAGCTGGAAAATCTGCTCAAGCATATTTCACGTTACGCCGAAAAGGGCAGCAGACTTGTAAACAAGGCTGCTTTTGAATATCTGAAAACGTCGGATATTTTTTCAGATATGTCCGGTGCGATAAGTAATATCGAAAATCTTATCGAGGTGAATTTCCTTGAAGAAGCTGCGGTTTGAGTTTTCTACGGAGCTGCTGTTTGAGGGCGATGTAACGGAGCATTGCTTTACTCTGCGCTGTACGCCGTTTTCCGACGGCAGACAGCTGGTGTCCGAGCCGAAATACAAAATACTCCCCTGCTGCGGGAGCATATGGAGAAGCCGTGACAGCTTCGGAAATTCTCTTATCTGCGGCAGGATTCCCGAAGCTCACGGCAGCTTTTCCTTTAACGTAACAGGTGAAGCGGAGATCATAAATACCGATTTTATTCCGGGCAGCGCAGCTCCCGTTTACGGATATTTTTCTCCGCTTACCAATGCGGGTGAAAGCATATCGGAATTCCGAAAAAAGCTGCTGCCCAAAATAAATACTGTCCAAAATATCCCGAAAAAGGCGGAAATTATTTCGGAGCAAATTTATTCGTATATGACATACCGAAAGGGCGTGACGGCAGTGGACACCACAGCCGAGGAAGCGATGAAATTGGGAGAGGGCGTGTGTCAGGATTATGCGCATATCTTTCTCTCACTTTGCAGATCGGAGGGTATCCGCTGCCGGTATGTTTCGGGGCTTGCCTGCGAAAACGGAGAAACTCACGCCTGGGTGGAGATAAACGACGGTAAAAAATGGTACGGCATAGACCCTGCCAACAACAGACGGATAAACGAAAATTACATAAAAATATGCCATGGCAGAGACTACGCCGACTGTCCTATAGAGCGTGGGATCTACATAGGAAAATACGGGAGCAGTCAGAAAATTTTTTCCTCGGTGTCCGAAACGGCGTCCGAAATTATTTAGGGTTAAAGGAGCGGTCTCAATGATAGAAACAGTTGCACGGGCGGGACTTGCTGTAAACGAAAATATCGTTATCAGAAAAAACCGTATTTCAAATTTTAATCAGAAGCAGCCTACGGGAAAGCGGGTCTGCATTGTGACAGGCACTCACGGCGACGAGCTGGAGGGGCAGCTTGTATGCGCAAAAATTGCGGAAACTCTGCAAAAAAATATTTCCCTGCTGAACGGTACTGTGGATATTTATCCTGCACTGAATCCTCTGGGTATCGACAGTATCACAAGAGGTATTCCTCTGTTTGACCTTGATATGAACAGGATCTTCCCCGGCAGCTCAGAGGGTACCATGGCGGAATGTCTTGCAGCGGATATTGTTGCAGATATAAGCGGCGCAGACATCTGCATTGACATTCATTCAAGCAATATTTATCTGCGTGAAATCCCGCAGGTCAGGATAAACGAGCTTTCCGCAGACGAGCTTGTACCCTATGCAAAAATGCTGAACTGCGATTTTATCTGGGTACATTCCTCTGCAACAGTGCTGGAATCCACGCTTGCATACAGTCTGAATACTACAGGAACGAAAACTCTTGTGGTTGAAATGGGAGTGGGAATGAGGATCACAAAAGAGTACTGCGGACAGCTTACGGCGGGTATTTTTAATCTTCTGAAAAATCTCGGAATGTGGTCGGGCGATACCGGACCCGTAAAAGAACCCATAGTTTCTGCCGACAGAGCGGTGGATTTTGTTAATTCGGACGCAGCGGGAATTTTTGTCCCCTGCGTGGAGCATTGGGTAGAGATTGAAAAGGGCGAACATATCGGCGATGTGATCAACCCCGCAACGGGAAATACCGAGGAATATGTTACCGCCCCCTGCGGCGGAAAAATTTTCACTTTGCGTGAATTTCCCATAGTATACGGCGGTTCTCTTATTGCAAGGATTCTGGGAGGCGAAGAAAATGCGTAAAAAAACTTTGTTCAGTATAAAATCTCCCTACCGTGAAAATATGGATATTATCGGCTTTAAGTTCGGTCACGGAGAAAAGTCTGTATGCGTCGTGGGCGCAATGCGGGGCAATGAGATACAGCAGATGTATGTCTGCTCAAAGCTTGTACAGGCTGTGAAAAAGCTCGAAGCGGAGGGGAAGATAGCAGACGGCAAAGAAATAATGATAATCCCCTGTGTGAATTATTATTCCATCAATATCGGAAAACGCTTCTGGACAATGGACAATACCGATATAAACAGAATGTTCCCCGGTTACTGCCTGGGAGAGACCACACAGCGGATCGCAGACGGACTTTTTTCACAGATTCAGCAGTATTCATACGGCGTACAGCTTGCAAGCTTTTATCAGCAGGGAGATTTTCTGCCTCATGTAAAGCTTATGGAAACAGGCTTTACCGACCACTGTCTTATGAATGATTTCGGCTTGCAGTACGCTTTTGTAAGAACTCCCCGTCCCTATGACACCACCACGCTTAACTACAACTGGCAGGTGTGGGAAACAAAGGCATTTTCGCTGTACACCAACGCTACGGACACAATAGATGAAAAATCCGCAAAGCTTGCCGTGGACGCAATAATCAGATTTATGGCAAAGCAAGGTGTGATAAACACGAAGATTTCGGGCGGCTTTCATACCGAAATTCTGGACGAAAAAAATCTTGTTCAGATACACTCCCCTGCAGCAGGGATATACCGCAGCTTTGTTCAGACAGGAGACGAATTTTCAAAGGGTGAGAAGCTGTGTGAAATACTTGACCCCTTGGAGGGAAACGTTATGGGCAGCGTTCTGGCGCCCTGCGACGGTATAGTTTTTTTCAGATATAACCGTCCGCTGGGGTTTGAAAATACTGTGCTTTATAAAATTATCCCTGTATAAATAATTCAGATGTTTTTAAGATAACAGCGATAAACTTTAGTATTTATTAAATCAATGAAAACGCATACAGCAAGCGGTCTTTCATTTCCGTATTTTGGGTACTGAGGTCATCATCAACCATATCCGAATACTCTAAAAACGGTGCATAAATAGGTCTGCGATTTTGTACAGGCGCAGATATTTTTTGACATCTTTCTTCAGCCGTTTCCGCCTGATAATGCGGGCTGCTGTTTCAGCGTTCCGTTACGGCATTATTATCGCTGTAAAGATATGTTATACCCCCTTTATATTACAGCCCGCTTATATCAAAATAATACCTTTCAAATGCGTTTATAACCTGTGTCCGGTTCCTGTATGCAAGCCTTTTGTGTTTTACGGAATAGTTAAGGTGAGAATGTCCGTGGATAAAAAAAGACGGGTGCCATTTATCAATAAGTTCATTAAATACCTCAAACCCTGCATGAGCACGGTCGTCGCCGTCCCCCGTGCCGAACGCCCCTGCGTGGGCAGCAAGGATATCAAAGCCTTTATGCCGGTATATTGCGGGGGCAAGCTTCATCGCACGGCGGCGCATCTGCTTTTGCGTATACTGAAAGGGACTTTCATTGTTATAGCGTATCGAGCCGCCGAGTCCCAGCAGACGTATTCCCTTATATGTCACCAGTCTGCCGTCAATACAAACGCAGCCTGTGGGAGGATTTTCAATATAGGACTTATCATGGTTTCCGTGAACATAAAAAACGGGAGCTGCGGTAAACGTGGCAAGATAGTCAAGATATTCTGCCGGAAGATCGCCGCAGGAAATTATCATATCAATACCGTTCAAAGCATTACGGACATCGGTTCCCCAAAGATATTCACTCGGCTCGTCTGCAATCGTTAATATTCTCATACCCTGCCCTCCCTATGTTCGGGAAATATTCCCTGAACCCTTGCAAGCTTTTTTGCGTCTTCGGTCAATTCCGAAATGTCCGGAACATTCCCTGCCACATTTTCCGCAAGAGTGTCCATTTTAATAATACTTTCGGGAGACAAGTCCTCTTTATCAAAAAAAGCTACCCTGCCCGATATTACATTGTCATACATAAGAGAGACAAGCCGCAGCGTATCGGCTGGGATCTCCGGCGTATAGTCTATATCAAATACATTTGCTGAAAGTCCCCACCAATAATTCACCGCCTTGGGATTTTCTCTGTCGTGACGGTTTTTCCATGTGCGGTCAAATATTTCGCAAAGGATACGGATATAGAACTCACCCCAATTGATCTTACTGCCGCAGACACGCTTGTATGTGCCGCTGCCCGTCATGTAAAGTCCGTCATGCCCTGCTGTCATGTCTGCGCCGCAGGAAATGATTTCATTGAAGGCATTGCCGTTATTTCGGAAACGCCAGCGCAGAATGATCTCAGCATAAGGGTCTGTCATTGCCGCACCCTTTGCAAAGGCATTTATTGCAGCAAGCTCGCCGTATATGGGATAATCGGCAATATATCCTATTTTATGGGTACGGGTCATTGCCCCGGCAATAAGCCCCTCCAAAAATTTTACTTCGTACGTTCTTCCGCTGTAGCTTCGTATTATCGGGTGAGGAGAATAAACGGAGCAGTTCAGAAATTTTACGTCCGGGTATTCTGCCGCCGCTTTCAGACAAGCGGGAAGAAGCTCGGAGGAAGCGGCAAAAACAACGTCCGCACCCTTATCCATTTCCTCCCGAATAACGCTCTCAAAACGCTCAGGACTGACATTTGCGGCAAAGCGGGAGGAAATTTTTCCGTTAAAATGTTCATCCGCTTTTTTTCGTCCCTTTTCATGGGAGCAAGTCCATGCCGAGGTTTCGGGCGAATTTTCGTAGACATACAAAACATTAAGAGCTTCCGTTTTTTTGACGGGCAGGATTTTTGCAAAGAATCCCTGTGTATTTTTTTCGCAAGGATCAAGGTCAAGCTCTATCGGATCGGGAACAGAGCATACGGCAAGCTCGCTCCAGCTTTTTTCTATTCTTTCCCGAAGAGCAGCGTCCGATCCGGAATGTATCCCCCCAAGGTCATATATTGTAAGATAAGAAAGAAAAGCGTCTCCTGTAGTTCCGGGCAAACGGTCGCCTCCCAGAGCCTTGAATATTTTGCGGAAACGGTAATACGCAGAGGAGAGCTCTGTGCGTTCCTCAGTTGTCCATACATGAGACCCGCCGTTCAGAACATTAAGCAGCTCTTTGAATTTTCCCTGCCTGCTGAACCAGATGAAATTTATTCCGGTAAGCTTGTAAAAATCGAGAAAGTCAAAGTATATCCTGCTTTTTTCCGTATTCTGCGGCTTCGGGATTATTCGCTTTACTATACCGGGTATGGTGACTGCGTTAAAATACTTCATAACGCTTACCCGTTTATTTCCCTCAATCACAAAAAACTTGTTCATGAATTCATAGACTATTACAGGCTCGTGAATACCCTCTTCAAGATGAGCGTCGGCTAAGCTTGCCCACTTCCCGGCGAATTCTCCGGTTTCGTCCAGAAGCGGCATAAAATTAGCGGCAAAAGCGTTTGTCCTGCCGTTTGTTTTTGTGCCGACAATGCGGTCAATAGGAATATCAACAAGACCCAAGACTTCCTCTCCCTGAGTCTCAAAAAAAAGCAATATGGTGTCAAGCACAAGCAAATAAGGGTTCCGACCGCTTGAAACACAGGCTCGGTATTCTTTTCGCCCCAGCTCCTGCGCTTCTCTGTAATCTATTATAGACATAATTTCCTCCCGTTAATACATATACAGGGGCGGATAAAAAACCCGTCCCTGTAAAGTTTCTGAGAATATTGCCGGGATTTCCGCAAATTCCTGCCTCTTGCTTCTCAGCTTCTTTTCACCTTAGTGGCATATCGCCTGCTCGCTTTCTTTATCAAAAAGGTGAGCTTTTTTCATTTTCATGGAAATTTTGAGATGATCTCCGCTCTTTGCACGGAATTCCGAGGGAAGCTTTACAACGACCTTGATGCCTTCAAAGGTGACATAAAGATTGATCTCGTCACCCATAAGCTCTGCAATGTCAACGTCGGCCTCAATAGGTGCGCCCGCTTCAGGTTCCGCAAAGAAATCCCCGGGACGAATACCCAGTACGACCGTTTTTCCCACATAGCTGTCAAGATCAGCGTCCTTGCCCTTGTCATCGGGGAGAGGGAGAAGGGTATTGCCGACCTTAAGGCTGTACCTGCCGCCTTCCTTTTGCAGAACAGCGTCCATGAAATTCATCTGCGGAGAGCCTATGAAGCCCGCAACAAAAAGATTGTCCGGATAATCATAAAGTATCTGCGGAGTGTCGTTCTGCATAATAACGCCGTCCTTCATGACCACGATCCTGTCTCCCATTGTCATAGCCTCGGTCTGATCGTGGGTTACATAAACAAACGTTGTGTCAAGCTTTTTGTGAAGCTTGCTTATTTCGCTGCGCATTGTGGTACGGAGCTTTGCGTCAAGGTTTGAAAGCGGCTCATCTAAAAGGAAAACGGCGGGGTTACGGACCATGGCACGTCCCAGGGCAACACGCTGCCGCTGACCGCCGGAAAGATTTTTCGGCTTACGGTCGAGAAGATGTTCCAGGTCCAGCACCTTTGCAGCCTCATGAACACGGCGGTCTATTTCGTCCTTGGGAAATTTTCTGAGTTTAAGTGCAAAGGCGATATTATTGTAAACCGTTTTATGGGGATAAAGTGCATAGGACTGGAATACCATAGCAATATCACGGTCCTTCGGAGGAACATTATTTACCAGGCGGTCGCCGATAAACAACTCGCCCTCCGTTATATCTTCAAGTCCCGCTATCATGCGCAGGGTCGTTGATTTTCCGCAGCCCGAGGGACCTACCAGAACAACGAATTCCTTATCCTTTATATCAAGATTCAGCTCGGGAACGACGGTTACGCCGCCGGGGTATGTTTTTTTCACATTTTTAAAAGAAATGCCTGCCATAACTGTACACAACCTTTCCTTATTGATACGGTTTAATACTTATTTGTATTTGGGGTACAAATCAGTATTTTCGCCGTTGTTATTAATAATTCAAATATTCCTGCATAAGTCTGTTACCGCTTCCAACGGCGGCACGCTTGATATTCCGCCGAAAGCTTCCGTAGACAGGCTTGCAGCGGCACAGGCAAACTCTGCGGCATTTCTCAGGTCGTCTGCCGAAAGCCCGCCAAGAGGTTTATTTGCCGAAAGCAGTCTGCTTAACGCACTGCCGCCGAATATGTCACCCGCTCCTGTGGTGTCGACTGGATGAATGTTTTTGGGTGACTGCGCATATCCCGCTCCGTTGTTGCAGCTGTAATATGCACCCTTCGGACCTAACGTTACAAACACAACCGATATGCCCATTCCGTGAAGCCTTGCCGCAGCTTCCTCGGGAGAAATATCTCCCCAAAGGAATGTTGTTTCCTCATCACTGATCTTCACAATATCAGCCATACCGAGACCCCATAAAATCTGGGCTTTGGCCTCTTCAAGATCATTCCAGAGAGGAATGCGGAGATTTGGGTCGAAGGAGATCCATTTGCCAATGTCCTTTGCAAAGCAGACCGCTCTTCTGGTTGCCGTTCTGGAGGGTTCCGCCGTCAGGCTCAGAGTTCCGAAATGGAAGTCCTTTGTCTGCTCTATAAGTGACATATTCAGCTCCTCAAACCGCAGCTGAGTATCCGCACCCGGCTTCCGTGCAAAGGAAAATGAGCGGTTGCCTGTTTCGTCAATATCAACAAACGCCAGCGTGGTAAAAACGTCGGGATCGGTCACGATACCCTTTGTTTCGATACCGTGTTTTTTAAGGGTACCGATAAGACGTTTGCCGAAATCATCATCTCCGACCTTTCCGAGAAACGCCGTTTTAAAC
>CAZGAZ010000075.1:0-14995 GCA_964523835.1 uncultured Ruminococcus sp. | reverse complement strand
TTGGGTTGTCTCCTTTGCACCATCACTTGCAGTTGCCAGTCAAGTCAAGCATTCCGCATACAAAGTCACATTTCATTTCAGGCAAGTCACAATTGCCCGTCGCCCTCGGCGCAGTAGGGGAAGCGGCGGCGGTTTCACGGCGTAGTAGGGGAGCAAAGCCGTTTCCCGGCGTGTGAGGGAAACAAAGCCAGTCCCCCGGTGTCTGAGGGGGAAAAAGCCCGGCGGCATTTGAGCGTTCATCATATTAATAATTATAAAACATTTTTTTGAAATTTTCAATAAAGTTTCCATTAATATTTTAACACGTCTTGTTCATAATACTACTGTCGGACGAAAAAGTCCGGCTAAACAAAAACGGGAGCGAAAAAATGGATTACCATTATCTCCAGAACAGTTTATATCAGAATGCCGCCATGGGAATAACCGCCCTGCGGCAGGTGATACCTGCTGTAAGGGACAGCGGCATGAAAGAGATTCTGCTCAAACAGTACAAGGGTTACAAAACCCAGACAGAGCTTACAAGCGCTCAGATGAAATCACGGGGCATGACCCCCGAAGAACCTTCCGCCTCTGCAAAGCTTATGGCAAGAGCTTCGGCAGCCATGAAGCTTAAGGCTGACAGCAGCAGCGAGAATATCGCTAAAATGCTGATAAAAGGAACAAACACGGGAATAATTGAACTGACCGAAAAGCTCAACAAAACAAACTCCGATTTTCCCGAAGCGGTGACCTCCGCCAAAGAATACCTGAGACGTGAACAAAGCTATATTGAAAGCTTAAAACCGTATCTGTAAAGCAGAAAAAAATTAATGAAGATCAAAATGGCTTAAAAAAGGCCGCAGACAGAAAATCCGAACAAAAATAACATCATTATTTTACAGCAAAATCCACCGGCAATTTACGGGACATTAAAACTGCGGAAGCTCTTTTAACAAAAAGCTTCCGCAGTAATTTTTTTGATGTTTAGCCGCACTTGACAATTTTCCCGAAATGAAGTATAATAAATTTACGGAATATTTCGGAAACTCATTTTTAAAACAGTTCACTAACTATCAACCAAAAACGGCGGTGTAATAAAAATGAAAAAGGAAACTTACGACTCCCTTCCCGTAAGGGCGGGAAAAGGCCTGATATGGTGGCTCGGGGGGGAATTCATCTGCGTGATCTTCAATATGTGCATGATACCGCTGCTGGTGCGGTTTATGGCAATGAAAATTTTCACGGCAATTGCTTCTGCGATAATCGTCAACGGGCTTTTCTTCAACTTCGCTTACAACTGCGCTGTAAGGGACAAAAATATCGTGAGGTACCACGGGGCTGAGCGGGACTTTAAAATGCCCCTTAAAATGGCGCTTACCGCTCCCCTGCCCGAATATATTATGTGGATAGCCCTGCTTCTGAGCAAGCTCGGGGTAATAGGCGATATTTTTAGGCTGTATATTATCGGGAATATGCAGTGCCTTGCGTGGGTGGACCTGTTCACACAGGGGAGGGATATAGGGTCGCTGTCCTATATGGGGCTTTTCGGGCTGCTGCTGCTTATTCTTATATCCCCCGTCACGATAATCCTTACCTATGAAATTACTTTCCGTGACATTGACATAAAAGCCCTGCTGCTTTACGGGAAAAAGGATAACCGATAAGCCTGCAGAATTTTAAAATAATTCAAAATCCAAATCATTTTCTTCACAGGCTATGGGAAGATTTTCCTCAATATTTTCAATGCTTGAAACCATGTATATCAAATTTCTGCCCGAAAGGTTATTATACGCCCATTCTTTCTGTCTGCGCAGTTCCTCAAGAACAACAGGCACATCCTTTACGCTGAATTGTGTCTGATCCTCAAAAAACCTTGAATGTGTTTCTGCCACAGCCCTTTGCCAGTGTTCACAGTAAAATGCTTCTGTACAAACCGGTTGGTAATATACAATCCTATCGCCCGGTTTATTATTGTAATCCAATCTATATAATCCTACCGACATTTTTACCTCTCCTTTGCGGTCATATAGTAAGCGTGCCCGCATAACCCACATGGGCATATACGGACACGCAAAATCAAACTCTTGCTTCTTGCCTCTTGACCCTCTTGCCTCTGTCAGGGTATCAGCCTGTTCAGATCTCTGGGGAACATGGAAGCCTGACGGATATTGGTGAGACCGCAAAGCTTCATAACAAGCCTTTCGAGACCTATGCCCAGACCGCCGTGGGGAGGAAGCCCGTATTTATGGCTTTCAAGATAGCTCTTGAAATCGTCCGGATTAAGGCCCTGGGCTTTCATCTTCTCGATCTGCTCGTTGTAATCGTGGATACGCTGTCCGCCTGTGGTTATCTCCAGACCTCTGAAAAGCAGGTCGAATTTGCAGGCAGTGCGTGGGTCGTCCTTGTCGTTCATGGCGTAGAAGGGCGGCTTTGACGAGGGGAAATGGGTCACGAAAATAAACTCCGTGCCGTAATTTTCCTTGGCATAATTACAAAGGAAAACCTCGTCCTCCGGTTCAAGGTCAAACTTGTTCTTGCCCTTGCTGCCTTTGATAAGCGTTACCGCCTCTTCAAATCTTATCGTGGGTATCTCCGTAACTTCGGGAATATCCGCCCCGAGAATCTTTATCTCATTGGCGTAATTTTCCTTTAAATATCCCATAAGGAAGCGCAGCATAGCCGTTTCCATATTCATAACGTCATACATATCGTTGATAAAGCCCATTTCAAAATCAAGGCCGATATATTCGTTAAGATGACGGGAGGTAGAGTGCTTTTCCGCACGGTAAACGGGGGCTATCTCGAAAACCCTGTCAAAGAAAGCCACTGCCGCCTGCTTGTAAAACTGGGGGGACTGGTTGAGGAACGCTTCATTTTCAAAATAATCCAGGCGGAAAATATTTGCGCCGCCCTCTGCCCCCTGGGCTACTATCTTCGGGGTGTGTATCTCGGTAAATCCGTTTTTCAGCATAAATGCCCTGAAGCCGTTTGCCACGCCCTCCTGGAACTTGAACACAGCCCTTTCCACGGGATTTCTGAGAGCCACTCCCCTGTTATCCAGGTTAACATCAAGGCTGCACCCCAGCTTCCTTGCGGAAACGTGCAGAGGATAATCCTGCCCGGGATTGTGCAGGAGCTTTATGGCTTTAAGAGTAAGCTCAACGCCGTTGTACGCTCTTTCATCGGGCTTTACCGTACCCGTAAGGTTCACATAGCAGCCCTCTTTTATCCCGTCGATACTGTCGGGGCAGCTGTCGGGAGAATAGACCGTCTGAATGAGCCAGCGGGGCGTTCTTATGATGATAAAGGCAAAGCCGCCCATGTTCTTCACCTTGTGCACGCAGGCGGAAACGTTCACGTCCTCGCCGGGTCTTGACTTTATATCCTCCAGCTCGAAATAGCCGAGAACATCTTTTCCGTTTATTTTATCCATTTCTATAAATACAACTCCTACCAGAGGCAAGAATTTACTTGCCATGAAATTTTTACCTGTTTGTTATTATATCACATTATTTGGTTTTTGTCAACTGTTCGGAGAAGCAAGAGGCAAGAAATTTACCTGCAAGAAATTTGCTTGTACCTGCAAAAAAATTTTCCCCTCTTACCGGGCATGCAGTCCATTATTAATTATTAATTTCTCCATGTGACAGTGCGGTCAGATAGGCGTTGATAAAGCCGTCAAGGTCGCCGTCCATAACTGCGCCTATATTTCCGTTTTCAAAATTGGTGCGGTGATCCTTTACAAGGGTGTAGGGCATGAATACATAAGAACGTATCTGTGCGCCCCATGCAATTTCCTTTTTAACGCCCTTGATGTCCTCGATCTTGTCCAAATGCTCCCGCTCCTTTATTTCCGCAAGCTTTGAGACGAGCATTTTCATGGCGTAGTCCTTGTTCTGATACTGGCTGCGCTGGGTCTGGCAGGAAACGACTATGCCCGTGGGCTTATGGGTAATGCGGACAGCCGAGCTGGTCTTGTTTACCTTCTGTCCTCCTGCGCCGCTGGCACGGAAAAAGTCCACCTCCAAATCGTCCTGGCGTATCTCGATATTAAGGTCTGCGCCGTCCATTTCGGGCATTACCTCCAGTGAAGCGAAGGACGTCTGCCGCCTGCCCGAGGCGTCGAAGGGGGATATGCGCACCAGTCTGTGCACTCCCGTTTCCGACTTTAAGAAGCCGTAGGCGTTGATCCCCTCCACCAGCAGTGAAGCGGATTTCAGCCCTGCCTCATCGCCGTCGAGATAGTCAAGGGTAGTCACCTTGAAATCATGCCGCTCCGCCCAGTGGTTGTACATTCTGAAAAGCATTTCCGCCCAGTCCTGCGCCTCTGTGCCTCCCGCTCCTGCGTGGAATGTGAGAATGGCGTTCTTGCTGTCGTATTCCCCTGTTAAAAGAGTGGAGAGCTTCACGGTCTCAAGCTCCGATTTGAACTTGCCTGCCTCGGCTTTAAGCTCCGCCACTGCGGTCTCGTCCTCTTCCTTGCCTTCCTCCACTGTCAGCTCTATCATGGTGATAGTATCCTCCAACAGGTCGTTCAGTTTTTTGTAGCCTGCCGCAACCCCCTCATTCTGCTTTATGGTCTGCATTACCTTCTGAGAATTTTCCAGGTCCTCCCAGAAACCCTCCCCGGCAGACTGCTCCTGCAATTTTGCGGTCTCCTCGCTCAGCTTGTCAATGTTCAGAATAACATAAAGCTCTTTCATATCTTTTCTGTAGCCCTCAAGCTCCAGTTTGAGTTCATCAAGCAATAACATAAAATCTTTCCTTTCAAATTTAACGTGTAGTTTTCGTAATGCAAATTTAATAAAGAGTTAACTCTTTATCAATTGACATTTTTGTTGCGTTGTGTTATAATATTTATATAAATTTTATCTTCCTGCAAATTCTAAGAAATAATACCGGCCTCGTCAAAAAATTGCACCACGTCCGGGCTGTTCGGTTCTTCTGTATTCGATATATTTTTTCAGCGGTGCGATTATGGGCGGGGAAATATTATCGGGGAGCTTATCAATATCCATAAACCGCAGCTCTGTTACCTCCTCGGGCTGGGCTTTCAAACTCCCGTGGAATTTGTCGCAGATATAGAGAATGTCCACGGTGCTGACCTCGTCGCCGTTGGGGTAGATATAATGGCAGTCCTCGCCCGAGAATACTCCGAAAAGCCGCAGGCTGTCCGCTGTAAGCCCTGTTTCCTCGTAAAGCTCACGGCAAGCGGCGTCCTCCACCTTTTCAAAAAGCTCCACAGCCCCGCCGCAGTAGCCCCAGCAGCCGTTGTCCGCTCTGCGCTGCATTAAAATGCGTCCGCTGCTGTCCTCAACTATCACGCTTGCTGCAAGATGTATTATGGGAGCGTGCCCTACATATTTGCGCAGCTCCGAAATATAGCCCATAATTTCACCACACTTTCATTATAGCTTCCGACCGATCGGCCTGCGGATTTCACATAAACCTTGCTATGTCCTTGACCTCATATTTGGGTGGGGTCTGGGGCGTGTTCTCATAATAGCCCATGGCAATTGCCGCAAGAACCCTTTCGGTTTCGGGAATGCACAGCATTTCCTCCAGCTTCTTATCATCAATTATACCCATAATTACGCTGCCAATGCCGAAATTATGCGCTGCAAGGCAAAGGGTCTGGGCGGCGATACCGCCGTCGTACATTTCCCAGCTGTCGCCCTTGTCGGTGGTAAAGCTGCCGTCACGCTCGAAGCCTGCTCTGCCTTTGAGGGCGCTTTGCACGATAAGGCAGGTGCAGCCTCTTACGATGCCGCTGTTATGCTCAAAGCCCAGCATTGCTTTGTCGGCTATCTCGGCGAGCTTATTTTTATCGGTAATGACTGTCCAGCGGGGGGTTCGGGAATTTTTCCAGGAGGGGGCATAGGCTGCTGCGCCGATGATTTCCTCCAGTGTTTCTTTTGGGATAGCCTTATCGGTAAACTCCCTTACGCTTCTTCTTGTTTTGATACAATCCATGATTTCCATGATTTTGACCGACCTTTCTTTAAAATAAAATGTGACATAGTACAATGATTATCCCCTAATTAAAGCAGAAAAACATTTAGCAAGAGTTTTTTATATGCTTTCCTTTTATAATCAAATTGTTCAAAAATATGGGGCTAATCACATATTAATAATCAACTATTCTCTTTTTGTCTCTAATCCTTAAAGCATCATTCAAGTTAGTTGAATAGAAATCATATTCAAAATGATCATCGTCCTCTAAAATCAAATGATCCGGCTGATTCCGCCATTTGAAATGCAAGCCGTTAGACCACGAATCATCACCGTCATGATATGTAACAATAAGAACATTATTGAGATCTCCCGAATCAATTTTCAGACGGTCACAGGTTTCTTCTCCGTTTCCATCCGTAAAATAATAAACATAACCATCATCAAAGTCTATTATATAATATATGCTGTACGTTCCTCCTCTGTTTTTATAAGAAAATACACCTGTATCGCCGTTTTTAGCAGTCTCAATATCATTTGTTGAATAGCTGAGGTTTTTAGCTTCAGCTTCTGCTGCGGTTTGGGGCTTAGCTGCTGTTGTGGCTTGAGTTTCAGTTATTTTGTTAGGGTCATCATCTGCATTCATATGGTATGTTATTATTATTTCAGCGTCTTTTGAAAAAATGTTACCTTTAATAAAATCATCATGTCCATCAACGGTTACTTGCTTAACTTCTCCCTCAGATGTAAACCCATAAACAATATCATAAAGAATTTTGTAAGATATATTTGTGAATCCGGCAGATTTAAATTCATCTTCAATTTTTTCAAAATTCTTATATTTGCAATCTGAAGCAGATATAGGTACTATCACCTCATTTTCGCCAACTGCTTCTTTATTTATAATTGAAAGTGTTTCAATGCCAATAAAGTCATAATGACAATATATTTTATAAGAAACATCAGTTTCACCCGCAAGGTTAATTTCTGTTTCTCCATTAATGGAATTTGAATCTGCACTATAGAAAGTAACTGTATATTTACCCGGTTTTAATTCATACTCAAAATTAGCATCCTTTCCGTGAGTCAACGTATTGGTTTCCCCATTAATGTCAAGCTTTACATCATATGTGTTAAAAATTAAATTCGGTATAAAATCAATAGAAACATTTAATTTATACACCTCATATGCACGATGAGTAACAATTTTTACACTTGAATCTATTTCAAATTTATCAGCCTCATCAAATTCCTTTACATTATTGATTTCTATTATATTTTCATATTCTGAATCCATTTCGTGAGGATTCAAATCAAATTCTTCACTTGTAATTACATTTATAAATCCGGCATTCAAAAATAACTGTTTCAGTGTTTCTGAATCCATAGAGACTGCATCCTTGGATGAAATTGGTGCAGACACACTTTTTAAAGAGTGGTACGTTATAACTATTTTTGATAATTTGCTGAATTCTTGATTTCCTTCAAAATCTGAAACCCCATTAACTGAAATAGCCTCAACCATTCCGTTTTTATCAGATTCAGATATATCCAAATCATCAATTATTTCCTCAGATATATTTTTGAAACCTACTGACTTAAAATCTTGTTTTATATTCAAAACGTTTTTTCCGATACAATCTGATGCTTTGCATGGTGTTACCGTTTTATCCGAGGAGTCATATTTGATTGATACAGGTTCAAATGATTCATTATTATTTCCGGCACTTTTTTCCCACGAATAACTTGAAAAATTAAAAATAATGAGCAAAAACGAACCAACTAATACAGGATATTTTATCCAGTTTTTATCAATTTTTATTGCATTCTTATGCATAAGTACGGCAATTGTTGACCCTGCAATTTGAAAAATAGAAATAAAAATTGGTAATACTTTCTGTGAAAAGGCAGAAATAATCAACAATAAAGCTGCGATTACAAAAGAAATTGTTACAAATTTACAGAATAAATCTATGCTGTTCCAAAATGCAATAATCTTTGCTTTAAAGCCGGCATTGGGCACTTTTTTTTCAGTATTATAGGTATTTGTATCTTCATTCTTTAATGAATAAATTACATTATCATTTTTTATGACCTCATCTGACTTTTGTTCCATATGGCGCAAGATTTTTGCTCCACAATTCAAACAGCATTCACCACTTTCATTTAATGGCTTGCCACAGTTACGACAAAACCTCTTTCTTGTATTTTCAGATTTGATTTTTTCACCACAATTACGACAAAAAACAGCATTTGGTTTTAGTTCTGCACCACATTTTTTACATTTCATAATTAAATCCGCCTTTCTGCTAAATTCACCAAGGAGGTTATGAAAAAGATTTTATATCCTTTTATTGATTTACGTCTATTTTAAAGTATAAGTACTGCAAAAATCGCCGCTCAATATTAATTATTGATCTTCTCCTTATACTCGTCATAGGAAAAAATCTCGCCGAAATTGTCCTTGCCAAACTTATTGCCGTAAAATTTCTGTGCGCTGTACAGTCCCCTGTACCCCGACAGCATATAGGACATTCCGATAACAAGCACATAATAGGGCAGTCCCCCCGAGCCGAAAAGCTCTATCGCCAGCAAAAGCGACGTAAAGGGACAGTTGGTGACCCCGCAGAATACCGCTGCCAGACCCAGCGCTGCCCCGAAAGAGGGCGGCAGTCCTATAAGTCCCCCAAGCACGCAGCCGAAGGTCGACCCCACAAACAAGGTAGGCACTATCTCTCCCCCTTTAAACCCTGCCCCCAGAGTAAGCGCCGTAAGCAGCAGCTTTAATACAAACGCTTCCGGGCGGCTTTCTCCCGACAGCGCTTTTGCGATAATATCGGTGCCTGCGCCGTTATAGTCGAATGCGCCCGTAACGGCGCAGATAAGCCATGACAATCCCGCAACTATTACGCCTCCCGCAAATACCCGCAGGTATTTATTGGGAATAAGCTTAGCGTAAATTTCTCCTGCATTTTCTATCACAAAGCAGAACAGCACGCTCACCAGTGCGCCGCCTATCCCCATAACAACAGCACGCAGCAATGTCCCCCCTGCGCTGCCGTCAAATTCGGGTACTATCTCTACCGCAAAGGCTGTGGGGCTTATCCCGATAAGCCTTGCGGTAAACGCTGCCGCAAGAGACGAGATAACGCAGGGAACAATTGCGCTGTACCGTGTAAGTCCTATGACCGTCACCTCAATGGCAAACACTGCCGCTGCTGCGGGAGTGCCGAAGAGGGCGGAAAATCCCGCCGCCATGCCGCACATTATCACCATTGAATAATCGTCATCCGTAAGTCTGAGCAGCTTTGCAAAGGGGGACGCAAGGCTGCCGCCCAATTGCAGCGCCGCTCCCTCACGCCCCGCAGAGCCGCCGAACAAATGAGTGAGCAGGGTGGCTATTACTATCAGCGGCGCTGTTTTAAGGGAGACCTTTTCCTCTCCCCGTGCGCCGAGGATTATGCCGTTTGTGCCCTTGTCCCCCGACATTCCGCTTACGCTGTAAAGCCAGACGATAACCAGGCCGCCTATGGGCAAAAGGAAAATAAGAAAGCTGTTTTCCGTGCGAAGCTCCTGCACCTTTTCCAGAAGAATGTGGAAAACCGCTCCCGCTGCGCCTATGACAAGCCCCGTTATTACCGAGATCGCTAACCATTTGAAGAATATTACATATTGATATGCTCCGCCGCTTTTGTTGATTTTATCAAAAAATTTTTCCTTAAAACTCATGACAAATCCTCTGACAATGATTGTTATTGAACAACCGTTTCTCTAACCTCTTAAAGCTAAAAGCAGTTCCCTTGTAAGCTTGCAGGCAAGGGCGGTGGACGCTCCGCTTTGGTCGCATGGGGGGGATAATTCATTGATATCCGCTCCGACTATATTCAGATTTTTCCCTATCATTATAATTGCGGAAAGCAGCTGACCGAAATCCGCTCCGCCTGCCTCGGGTGTTCCCGTGCCGGGGAAAAATGCGGGGTCGAGAACGTCTGTATCTATGGTGAGGTAGACGTTTTTCCCCCGAAGCTCCTCTATAGCCTCGGGCAGCTTTTCAAAGGAAACTCCCGAAACCGCTGCGGGGTACATTTTCGTGTGCTTTTTTGCGAACTCAAATTCGCTTCTTTCGCCGCTTCTTATGCCGAACTGGTAAATATGTCCGTCCCCCACAATGTCGTGACAAAGCCGCATGACAGAGGCGTGGGAAAGCTGCTGCCCGAGATAATCCCGTCTCAGGTCGCAGTGTGCGTCAAACTGGATAACATACACGTCGCTGCCGTATTTTTCGGCGAAATGTTCGCATACGGCTTTAAATGCGCCGAGGGTCACAAGGTGTTCCCCTCCCAGCATTACAGGCAGCTTATCCGCCGCCAGAATTTCCGCCGTCCGCTCCCGTATCGCCTCGATAACGGGCACAGGGTCGCCGAAGGAAAGCTCGATATCCCCCGAGTCGAAAACCTTTATATCCGAAAGGTCTTTATCCTGATAATGAGAATAGGTCTCAATGCCGTAGCTTTCGTTTCTTATGGCAGAGGGGGCGAATCTTGCGCCCGGGCGGTAGGAGGCGGTGCAGTCGTAGGGTGCGCCGAAGATAACGGCGTCGGCCTCCTCAAAGCTGCAATCGCAGCCGATGAATGACTTTATTTCAGGTCGCATTGGCGAGAAGCTCCTTTACATAGTTTGGTATGGCAAAGCACCCTGTATGCAGGTCGGTGTTGTAATATCGGGTCTTTATCCCAAGCCCGTTCCACCATTCCTTATGGGGCGCAAGAGGGTCGACGGTTTTGGATGCAAAGCCGAAAAGCCAGTGCCCCGAGGGGTATGTGGGGATATGCACCTGATAGACACGGCATATATCGAAAAATTCCCTTATTCTTTTATGCGCCCGCTGCATTGCCTTTGCGTCCTCGGCGTAATAGGGACTTTCGTGCTGATTTACAAGAATGCCGTTCTCGGTCAGGGCATTGAAACAGTTGCCGTAAAATTCGCTGGTGAAAAGCCCTTCCCCGGGTCCGAACGGGTCGGTGCTGTCGACGATTATAAGGTCGTACTCGTTTTCACGTGTGCGGACGAACCGCAGGCCGTCCTCAAAGTGAAGGTGCACTCTCGGGTCGCAGAGCTTGCAGGCGGTTTGGGGCAGATATTCCCTGCACACCCGCACAACCTCCTCGTCTATCTCCACCATGTCGATATATTCGACAGTGTCGTAACGTGTAAGCTCACGCACCGTGCCGCCGTCCCCTGCGCCTATTACAAGCACCTTTTTTATATCGGGATTTGAAGCCACAGCCACATGGGTTATCATCTCGTGATACATAAACTCGTCCTTTTCGGTAAGCATCATCAGCCCGTCAAGGGTGAGGAATCTCCCGAACTCCGGGCTTTCAAACACGTCTATCCGCTGAAATTCGCTCTGTCCGCTGTAAAGCTGCTTATTAACTCTTACGGACATTTTAGCGTCCTTTGAATGATATTCGCTGAACCACAGTTCCATAAATAATTTGTCCTCCGCTGTTAGAGGCAGGAGGTATGGAAGCAAGAGGCAAGAAAAGCCTTTTGCAGCCGAACTGCCTGCCGTTTTAATTTAATATTCGGTAAGTGCGCTGCTGCCTGCCGTGAAGGGTGATATTTTTGTATGTCATTCCTTTATAACCTTTATCTTCTCGATGTTCATATCCTCGGTGCCTGTCATAAAGCAGCCACGCTTTTTGCTGTAGTCGATATTTTCGAGAATTTCCTCGGTCAGAAGCTCGCCCGGGGCGATTATGGGAATGCCCGGAGGATAGCACATTACAAACTCGCAGGATATCCGCCCTGCGCTTTCCATTATGGGCAGCACCTCCCGGTCACCGTAAAAGGCCGCTTTCGGACTGAGCACGATTTTCGGGTTTATATACTCGTGATCCACATTGCCTGCGCTGTCTCTGCCGAACCTGCGCTTTATCTCCGACAGGGCGGAGACCAGCCGCTCTATGTCTTTCCAGCGGTCGCCCGGAGACATTATTGCAAGCACGTTTCCTATATCCCCAAGCTCCATTTGTATATCGTAGCCGTCCCGCAGGCGGTCGTAGACTTCGATCCCTGCAAGCCCTATGTCACGGGTATATATTGACAGCTTTGTCTTGTCAAAGGCATATATATCCCTGCCGTTGACAAGTTCCTCCGAATAGGCGTAATAGCCGCCTATTTTGTTTATCTCGCTGCGGGCGTACTCCGCCGATTCCACAACCTGTGCGCAAAGCTCCCTGCCCTTTGTGGCGTAATATTTCCTTGCAATATCAAGGCTGGAGAGCAGCAGATACGAGCCGCTGGTGGTCTGGGTAAGGTTAATGACCGAGCGGACGTGTCCCTCGGACAGCCCTGCATTTTTGCCCACAAGCAAGAAGCTGCTTTGTGTCAGCGAGCCGCCTGTTTTGTGCATGGAGACCGCCGCCATATCCGCTCCCGCAGCCATGGCAGATACAGGCATATTTTCTCCGAAATAAAGGTGGGTGCCGTGAGCCTCGTCCGCAAGGACTTTCATGCCTGCTTCATGGGCAGCCTCGACGATACCTTTCAGATTGGAGCAAATGCCGTAATAGGTGGGGTTATTGACGAAAACCGCTTTGGCGTCGGGGTTTTCTGAAATGGCTTTTTTAACGTCCTCTATATCCATACCCAAGGGAATGCCTAAGCGGCGGTTTATGCCGGGGCTTACGTATACGGGGATAACGCCGCTGATAATAAGGGCGTTTATGGCGCTGCGGTGGACGTTTCGGGGAATGATTATCTTATCCCCCTCCTTGCAGACGGACAGTATCATTGACTGCACGGATGAGGTTGTGCCGTTGACCATGAAAAAGCAGTGCCCTGCCCCGAAAGCCTCCGCCGCCAGTGTTTCCGCCTCACGTATCACGGAGACGGGGTGGCAAAGGTTATCAAGGGGCTTCATGGAGTTTACGTCCACGTTCATGCAGGTCTGCCCCAGAAAGTCCGTAAGCATAGGGTTTCCCTTGCCGTGCTTATGACCGGGCACGTCAAAGGGTACAACTCTGTTTTCATTGTATTTTACAAGCGCCTCGTAAATGGGCGCATTATCCTGTGTGTACTGCATTTTCCGGACTCTCTCCCTCCGAACCTATGATCCTATTCTTTTCTCTGTGAATTGAAGCTGCCCATACGATAATTTCGGCGATAAGGGCAATAACGCATAACGCTGCGGCTTCTATCCGTGCAAAAGCCTCTGCAAGACCTGCAAAATATACGGCGTTATTTTCCCATATAAACAATACATAGACCGCTGCCGCCCCCGAAACAAGCGATGCCGCAAGGGAAAAATAAAAACCCTTGGGAAACGTTTCCCGTGCCGGCGTCACTCCGGAGAGTCCCCCCGACTTTGCCGCACCGGAAAGCGCTGCGATAAGGGCGGGGATTATGAAAATAAGAGGGTATATTATATTCTGCCTCATTGCCTGTCCGGCGGAATATTCGGAAACGTCTCCCGACCACCCCTCGTGGGTATAGACGACATAGTCGCTGCCGACGGTGTATTTTTCCCTGTTGTCCTCGAAAACGGTAAAAGTACCCTGCCGTCTGCCGCCGCTTTTGGTGAAATATTCATATGTCCCCTCGGCTATGCTTGCGGGAATGCCGTCAATAAAAATATTACTTGCCGGGGCAAATTCGGAGACCTCTATGACCTTGCCCACATATTTATTGTACGAAAGATTATCGGATATGCCGTAAACAAGCCATGGCAAAGCCCCCAGCAGGACGGTCAGACCGCAGAAAAAGCAGGCTGCGCTTCTGGCGCATTCAATTAACGGTCTGTCGGCTGTGCTGCGCTGTCCGGTCATGGTATGCCTCCGTGGTTTGTCTGTTGTAAAAAACAGGAAAAAATTTTCACTCGAAAATGTTCATGCCGCTGAATATTTCGATCATTTCACGCCGCAGCAGATCGTTTATTTCAAGCCGCCTTTTGGGCGCAAGTTCATATGTGTCGGTGTTGAAAAGATAATTTTGCAGGAAAATTTCCTTTATCATCATCTTGGTGTGGAATATGTTCGACTGGTAGACGTTCACGTCAATGGCGTCATACCGCTCCAGCGTTTCTGCGGCAATGTAATCCTGAATAGAGGTTATCTTGTGGTCGGCGAAAAGCTTCTTCCCCTTTTCGTCACGGGTAAAGCCACGCACCCTGTAATCTATGGTGATTATATCCGAATCAAAGCTGCCGATAAGATAATCAAGGGATTTAAGGGGGGTTATCTCCCCGCAGGTGGAAACGTCTATATCCACTCTGAAGGTGGCTATTGCGTTGTCCGGGTGAAATTCGGGATAGGTGTGAACGGTCAGATGACTTTTATCAAGATGACCCGCTATGTCCTGCTTTGTGCTGCGGATATTCCGCATATTGCAGGATTCGTCCATATCCTCGTCACTGACGTGATCTTCGGATACAAGCAGCGTTACGGAAGCCCCCTGGGGCTCGTAGTCCTGCTTGGAGATGTTCAGCACATGCGCCCCTATGGTCTCGGTAACGTCGCAGAGAATCTTCGTCAGCCTCTCGGAATTGTACTGCTCGTCTATATATTTGATATAATCCTGCTGCTCCCTGGCGCTTTTGGCATAGCAGATATCGTAAATATTGAAGCTTAATGTTTTGGTCAGGTTGTTAAACCCGTATAGCCTGAGCTTTTCGTTCAACCCTATCATCACGATCCTTCCTGTAAAACGGACAAGGCACTTTTTCCCCTGCCCGGTTCTTTATTTTTTATGTAAAAATGCGACAATGTGTGACATGTGGTCACCTATTGTCTCCCGGGATTTTTTTAGCTTTTTACCCATTGGCATATTCATCCCATTATACATATAATAATATTTATCGGCGAAAATGTCAATAGAATTACAAAAAATAAATTTTAAAAATGCCTTTAAATTTATAAATTCACAAAAATATTACATAAATTTTACATTTATGACAACTAAAAATGATTTTGAAGCGGCTTTATGTTTTTTTAATGTTCAAATGCCGCACGGTATTTCAACGAGTAAACAAATTATGAACAAAAAGCCGCAGACAAGATAT
>CAZGAZ010000074.1:396-15161 GCA_964523835.1 uncultured Ruminococcus sp. | reverse complement strand
TTCGGCTTTTGTAAGGCCGATTAGGAGGGCAAGGTGGGGAGTATTTGACGATTACAATTAATTTGACATTTGTGCAATATAAACGTATTTAAAATATGATGTTTATGCGTCATGTTTAAATCGCTGAAATTTTTGGCGTTCTATTGACAAATCTGCACAAAAGAATTATAATTATTATATTAACTGTTAAAGGCCGAATGTTTTTTATATATTTTTTAGGAGGAGTATGCAATGGCAAAAAACGTTAAGAAAACGTCTGTGTCGGCGGCTGCCGAGGAAGCACTCAGCTATGAAGCAATAGTGGAGACATTTAAAGAGAGAGTTTCAAAGTCCAAGCCGCCGGTTGATGCAAGGGTTGCCGCTCAGGTAAAGCTTTTCGGAGCTGTAGAGGGTATTCTTTACGTTCTTATTGCGAACGGTATCGCTGTGGTTGAGCCTTTTGACTACAGGGGAGCCGACATTGAGGTCGACGCTGACGCTGAGGTTTTTATGGCTGTTCTTCAGGGCAAAAAGGCTATGTCCAATGCGATTTCCGACGGCGACGTTAAAATGCAGGGTAATGCGGGTAAGGCTATCGTTCTTGCTGCAGCTGTATTTTAAGTTGTTTCAAGTGAAAGTTCAGTTTAACAATAAAAGGAGCAGGCTTTTCGGTCTGCTCCATTTTATATAAAAATCAGGTGAGAAGATGTTGTATACAAGGACGATAGATGAACATAACAAAGCCTATGCCTATGAGCATTCACAAAGCTATGAGCTGCTGTTTGAGAGTGTGAAGAGGGAAAAGGGGATAATCCTTTCATTTGAGGATGTGGCAAAGGATGAGTACGGCAAACCGTTTTTTCCCGAACATCCTAACATTCATTTCAGCATTACCCACTGCAGGGGACTTGCGGGCTGTT
Organism: uncultured Ruminococcus sp.; assembly: GCA_964523835.1. Classification (GTDB taxonomy): domain Bacteria; phylum Bacillota; class Clostridia; order Oscillospirales; family Ruminococcaceae; genus Huintestinicola. The sequence continues at coordinate 14,262 of CAZGAZ010000074.1, read as the reverse complement.
ATATAGGTGATGATGAATGCGGTATAGATGCAGAGATGATACGTGTCCCTCGGGATAAGGTTGCCAAGCGTGTTTTTTCGGAAAGTGAATTTGCTGAGTTTGAAAAGAGGCAGGGGAGAGAACGTGAGATTTTTTTTACCTCTGTCTGGACATTAAAGGAGGCATATTCAAAGGCTGTCGGCAGGGGACTGGCGGTAATAAAAAATGTGAGCTTTTACGGGGATGACGGCAGGATATTATCAAATTACCCCGAGTACGGATTTTGCCAATATATAAGCGGAGAGCATATTATTTCCGTTTGCACAAGGGGAAACTGCCCAAAGTCGGATATGCGGGAATATTATCCCTTTTAAGCGGATTTTTATATTTCTTTAATACGGAATAAATAAAATCGGACGGTTATTTTATAATAACCGCCCGATAATTTATGTCATATTACAGCACGATGCTTAAATTTTTTCAAATGCCTGTTTCAGGTCTGCAATGATATCGTCAATATTTTCAAGACCTACAGACAGACGTATCATTCCCGAATCAATACCTGCTGCCACAAGCTGCTCCTCGGTGAGCTGACGGTGAGTTGCGGAAGCGGGGTGCAGCACACAGGTGCGGATGTCGGCAACATGAACCACGTTAGACGCAAGCTCCAGCGAATCCATAAACCGTACAGCAGCGTCCCTGCCGCCTTTAATGGAGAATGTTATAACGCCGCTTGCGCCCATGGGCAGGTATTTTTCCATAATGGCGTGATATTTCGAGGAGGAAAGTCCGGGATAGCTTACCGACTGCACCTCGCTGCGTGTTTCCAGGAACTGCGCCGCCATAAGAGCATTGTCGCAGTACTGGCGCATTCTTACAGGCAGGGTCTCCAGCCCCAGATTAAGCAGGAAAGCCGAATTTGCGGCGGCATAGCAGCCAAGGTCACGCATAAGCTGCATTCTTGCTTTGATGATATATGCCATATTTCCAAAGTCACGGGTGTAGACAACGCCGTGATAGCTTTCGTCGGGTTCGGTAAAGTCGGGGAATTTTCCGCTTGCTGCCCAGTCAAATTTGCCGCTGTCGACAATAACGCCGCCGCCCTGGACAGCGTGACCGTCCATATATTTGGTGGTGGAATGAACAACTATATCAGCGCCAAATTCAAAGGGACGGCAGAGAATAGGGGTTGCAAAGGTATTGTCAATAATAAGGGGCACGCCGTTTTTATGGGCAAGGTTTGCAAAGCGCTCAATGTCAAAAACAGTGAGGGCAGGATTTGCAAGGGTCTCTCCGAAAACAGCCTTTGTGTTGTCCTTGAAAAGCTTTTGCAGTTCCTCGTCGGAGGCCTCCGCATCCGCCCAGATACACTCGATACCGAACTTTTTAAGGGTAACGCCGAACAGGTTCACTGTGCCGCCATAAATGGTGGAAAAGGCGATAAAGCTGTCCCCTGCGGAGCAAAGGTTTAGGATGGCGCAAAGGGAGGCAGCCTGTCCGCTGGAGGTAAGCATTGCGCCGGAACCGCCCTCCAGAGCGGTGATCTTCTTTTCCACAGCGTCGCAGGTGGGATTGGCAAATCGGGAGTACATACACTCGGTGGGCATATCGAAAAGCTGCGCAATATGCTCGGTGGAGTCAAAGCAATAGGTGGTGCTCTGAACTATGGGAAGCACACGAGGCTCGCCGTTTTTGGGAGTGTAGCCCGAATGCAGGCACTTGGTTTCAATATGGGCGTTGTTATTCAGTTCTTTCATTATAAGTCCTCTTTTCGTAAGCTTAAAAATTTCTATAATAATTTTAGCACATTTTGGACGGAATGTCAATATATGGGATAATACAAAATCAGGTCATTTCGTCGGTTTTGTAAATCAGTTTATTCCGTTCTTCTCTGGTTCTTGAATCGGCAATGCGTGTGGGAATGGGGATATGGCTTTGCTTATCGGTAAATCCCATTACAATTTTAACGGCAGTATCAAGTGAGATATAATTTCCTACGGAAACAAACACGGGGCGGACATTGTCCATAGTTCGCAGGGCACGGCCGTACACTTCGCCGTTTATTGCTATATCCGTATAAGAGCCTGCCGCAGTGGGCGGGAGTATGAATTCGGTGTCGGCTATTTTAAAATATTTTTTGGCAACGCCTATGCAGGGCTTATTAAGATAAAAGGAGGCGTGAGTGGCTATGCCCATATGCCTTGGGTGGAGATAGCCGTTGCCGTCAAACATATAAAGATCGGGCTTATTGTCAAGCATTTCCACCGTTTTCATTATCAGCGGCAGTTCTCTGAATGCAAGGAAGCCAGGAATATACGGAAACTCGATTTTTCCGGCTGCGGATTTGTTTTCCAATATTTCGTGAGTGTTCATATCAACGATAACAATGCAGCCAACCGCAAATTCCTCTCCGCCCTTTTCCCAATAAGCAAGGTCGATTCCTGCAACGGTTTTTATATTGTGAGTTTCAAAGGTATCCTTTAATATTATTTTATTTGCAAAGGAGTTTTGTATCTCGATAAGTTCTTGTTCGGTTGGCATTATGATCATCTCCCCTGGTTGCTCAGACCTGTTCTTTTATATTTCTTTCCTCTTCGCTGAATACACTTTCGTCATATTCTACGTCGTTTTCTTTGATGTATTCCTCACTTAAAAATTCGGGCATTTCATAACATATTCATGTTGAATTTCTCATCTTTTGCTATGGAAGTTAGTTTTCAACTGTTTTAATTATAGCACAACTGCATTTATTTTACAATAGAAAACTTAAATATTTGTACTAGTTTGGAGTTTTAACAAAAAATTAACTATTATTTTTTGATTTATTACAAAAAAAAATGACAAAATATGGTAAAATAAATATAATATCCAAAATATTACCACATATATTTCAAAGAAAGCGGATGATGAAAATGACCAGAAAGCTGGCAAAGGCAGGGGGAGCGTACCTTGCGGGAATGATGGCTGCCTCCTTTTTGGCTCTTATTTTGTCGCTGGCTTTGGGTGCGGGGATTGCTATGGCGGGGCTTTGTTTGCTGGTGTTTTTTCGTCCCGAGGCTTACAGCAGGAAATACTGTGCGGGTGTTTGCGCACTGTGCTTTGGGTTGGGGATATTAAGCTATGCGGGGTATGACCTTTTTGCGGTGCGTCCGCTGGAAAGGCTTGACGGTACGGATTTTTCGGGCAGCGGTACAATCTTCCTGGCGGAACATTATGACAGCGCCTCCCTTTATGCGGCGGAATTTACTTTTCCGGGCGGTCAAAAGGGCAAGGCGGCTTTTTATTTATACAATGAAGATCGTTTGGTAAGGGGAGATGAGGTCACGGTAAGCGGGACGGTTTGTATTCCCGACGACAGCGGTTTCTTTGATTCAAAGGCATGGTTTTCCTCCCGTGGGATATTTATTACACTGCAGGATGTTATGCTGTCGGATTATATAATGAATGATGATAATATTTTCAGGATCGCCGATAATTTCCGTCTTAAGACTGCGGCGCATTTCCGCTTTGTTATGGGTGGGCGAAACAGCGGTGAGCTGCTTATAGGAATGCTTTTCGGGCGCAGCTTTTGCAGCCTTGACGAGAAAAGCACGGATATGCTTTCACGGGCGGGGATAAGCCATATTGCGGCAGTTTCGGGACTGCATATGTCCATTGCAGCGGGTATAGCGGCTGCTGTGGCAGGAGCGCTCAGATTTCCCAAATGGGCAAGATTTGCGGCAGTGGCGGCTGCCGCTGTCGCCTTTGCGCTGTGTGCCGATCTTACCATGTCGGTGCTGAGAAGCCTTATTATGATATTGCTGGTGCATTCGGCGGGACTTGTGCGACGGAGAAACGACCCGCTGACCTCTCTTACGGCGGCCTTTCTGATCATCACGGGAGGCTGCCCTTATGTTATACGAAACACGTCCCTTATGCTTTCGGGGGCAGGGGTACTGGGCACGGCGGTGGCTGCGCCGCTCATTAAGCGTCACATTGAGGATTTTGTAAACGCACGCACCAAGCGTGTTGAGCCTTACCGTGCAGGGGGAATTTTGTCGGCGTTGATAACCTGTATGTGCGCTTACTGTGCGGTGTTTCCCGTGTCCTGCCTTACCTTTGACGAGGTATCGGTGACGGCGCCATTGGTGAATGTGCTGCTGTCGCCTTTTTTCACGGCGGCTGCTTCAATGGCGGTGGCGGGGGCTGTGCTGGGGGCGGTTTCTTTTTTGGCGCCTTTGGGAAATATTGCGGTTTACACGGGTTCATTTATGTGCAGGATAATTTTAAAGGTCGCAGAGATTGCGGGGTGTCGGGGGGCTGCGGTTATTCCTGCGGGTCTGGAAATTATGCCGCTTTTAGTGATCATAACTCTTTTGGCTGGATTTGCGGGACTTATTTTTACGTCGAGAAAAAGCTATGGGATACTGGCTTTGTCTGCTTCGGTTTTTATATCGTCGGCTGCCCTTGCGGCGGTGCGTGCTATTCCCGCAGGTGTTACGGAAATTGCCGTTATTACCGAGGGCAAGGGCTGTGCAGTTGTGGTATATGACGACAAGGCTACTCATGTTATGGATTATTCGGGAAGCAGTTCATGCGCAGGTGCTGTTAAGAAATTCATTGCCAAAAGGGGACTTTTAAGTCCCTCGGAAATAATAGCCTACAGTGAAAAATCGACGGAGGTCTACCGTGAAAAATTTTATGACACGCTTATTATTTCACCTTACAGCGGCGAGGAAAACGAGGATATTACGGAAAATGAATATATTCCCGATAAGCAGATCATAATCTGCGGGAATGTAGAAATTACGCCAAAAGAAAAAGGCGCATTGATAAATATTGATGATATTTCAGTTGCTGTGGTAAACGGCAAGGACGGGTTTATTCGGGGGGATTATGATCTGATAGTGATAAATTCCACGGCTGATGCCGAGTACAAAAACAACGCTTATTATGCTATTACCCGCAGGAAATTCGGCGGATCGCTGCCTGCTAAAAATGATGCGGCTTTTTGTGAGTGCGCATATTACCGTGTCACAAAGGGCGGTATCGAAAGAAAACAGGAAATAAACTGGTTGAGATAAATGCTGTTCCGTAAAAAATGTACCGCAGAACTCATATGTGAACAATGATATTTTATTTTATCGAAGTATGTTATATCGGATTTGTATTGCCGATTTAATGTACTCCGATTTTTTCTGACAAAACACAAAATAATTTGTAACCTTTTGACAGTTAAATTCATCTAATTGTCGGAAAGGAGATTTTGATATGACAAAAGAAGAATTTACGAAAAATGTCCTTGAGGCGGAAAAAAGTATGTACTGCACTGCAAAGGCATTTCTTCACAATGACAGCGACTGCGCAGACGCTGTGCAATCGGTTATACTTACGGCTTTTCAAAAGCTTCATACCCTTAAAAGCCCGGAATATTTCAGGACATGGCTTATCCGCATTTTGATAAACGAATGCAAGTCAATGCTGCGAAAGCGGAAATACTCCGAAAGTATTGAGGATATTGCAGACCCCGGACAGCATTTTGAAGATGAATGCGGCAGTGAGGTTTACAAGGCGGTGAATTCTCTTGATGAAAAGTACAGGATAGTTTTTGTGCTTTTTTACTGTGAGGGGTTTTCTGTGGAAGAGATAAGCGGAATGCTTAATATTTCCCTGTCTGCGGTCAAGACAAGGTTATTTCGTGCAAGAAATATTTTACGGGAAAAATTGAAAGGAGAGTTTTATGAAGAAGATTGATATTTACGGCAATGTTCCCGATGAAGTTCATAAGGCGGTTTTGTCCGCCTTGGAGAAAATCAATTCGGGAAAGAAGATCGGGCTGAAAAGGTTTAAAATCAGCACTGCCGCAGCATTTGCAGCCGCCGTTATTTCCGTTACTGCAATTTCCGCTGCTGCTGTGGGGGTATATTTTGCAAGGAATGAAAGGACTCTGAACGGTCGTCTGACTTATTCCTTTGACATAAACTATGAATTGCAGCCGGGTGTATTTGAGGTAACGCCCGAATATATTCCCGAGGGGTTTGTATCGGACGGTTTCGGGAAATATTACCCCGCAGACAATTACGGTCACGGAATAACTCTTTTTCCTGTTTACAACACCAATAATCTGGATGAACTGGAATCGTTCAAAAACAGCCGTATTGAAGTAGAAAATGTTGAAAAAGCCATTCTCGGCGGCATGGAGGCGGATATTATAACCTATCGCAATGCCGATAAATACCTTTACGGCAGGGATATTCTGCTTTTTTCTCCCGAGGAGGGATTTGTTATCCGAATTTACGGGGATCATAATATTGACACCGATACTCTTTTAAAATTTGCGGATAATCTGACTGTCAAACGTGTGGGAGAGGAAAATTTCCCTACCGTGGAGGAAAAATCCCGAATTGAAAATGAAGAAAAGCAGCAAATTCAAAATAATGTTTCCGAATATGAGGCATATCTTAAACTGATTCACAATGGTTTGCCAAGGGAGAAATATATTTCTCCGGGAAATGAAGTAAGGACGGACAGAATGGGATATACCGTTAATGAGTGGGAATTTTTAGAAAGCTGCGCCGGACTTGACAGGGATAATTTTTACCCGTATTACGATATTGCCGAATGGTTGTGCTCCGACGGCACGCTGAAAAGCTACACCCGTGAGCATTACATTTATGAAACCGATCATTTAAATGCGGATGGAACTTTAAAATCGGAGATTCGTGAAATGCTGCTAAGCGGCGGGGATTTTACGCCCGGATTTACGGTGGAGGAGGAAGCTGCCGAACAGATATTTTTGCGTGTAAACATTACTGCAAAGTGCTATGGGGAGGCTGCGGAAAACGTTCCCCTTGACGCCGATATTTCCTATTACAGTGTTCTTGAAAACGGCAATTACACTTTCTCAAGGGATGAATACCGTCCTCTGCCGTCACAAGGCTGCAATTGGCACAGGACGGGGGGAGCTGTGTGGATAAGCTGTCCAAATAATGCCGACGGGGCGGGGCAGTTTTTCTGGAAAAAAATGGCCTCGGGGGATAGTGTAACGTATGATCTTGTTTTTATAGTTGACAGGGACAGGACGGAAAATATATGCCTTGATTTTAACGGCGTGAATTATCTTGGTGACCTTAGCGGCGGCACCACAGGCGTAAACGGTTATTTGATTCCGGATTAAAAAGAATATGCCCTAAATAAAAACGATCCCGAAAAAACCAAATTTCGGGATTATTTTTATATTATAATATCGCTTGTGCGGCTTCAGCATTTATATTTTATCAGCTCTTTATCAACTTCAAATATGTAATTTCCCTCGTCCGATTCTATATCGTACGGTTCAGATGTGTCGATAATGACAGTATCAGGGTTATTCTTAATTATTTTGCAGTTCATTTCGCCGCTGCACGGGATAACGACATCATAATCACTGAAAAATATAGGGTGCTTATCATGAAAGATATGCTTTTTTCCATGGCTGTCAATAAGCTCGTACTCTACAAATACCGGACAGGAATAATCCGTTATTTTTACGACATCCACACGAACACTGCCCAACATATGCATATCGCCTCACAATTCACGGTAATAAGGACAAATATCCTCATACCGTCCGTCTTTCATTCTGAAGCCGCCGGGGATAGTTCCAAGCTGCGTAAATCCCAGCCGCTCATATAGATGTCTTGCGTGAATATTGCTTGCAACCACGGCGTTGAATTGCAGTATTTTAAATCCGCATTCCTTGCCCTGCGTGATACAGTGGCTGACCAGCTTTTCGCCTATGTGCAAACCCCTTGCTTCCGAGCGCACTGCATAGCTTGCGTTGCAGATATGACCGCACCGTCCACATTGTTTGGATGAAGAATGTACAGTCCCATTATTCTTCCGCTGTCTGTATCTTCGGCAACGCCGCAATAGGTCTGGGAGTCAAAAAAATCCCTGCACGTTTTATCCGTCAGCAGTTCCTCCTGCGGAAAGGCAATGCCGTCCTCCACGACCTCGTTCCATATTTCGGTCATTGCTGTCAAGTCGTTTTCGGTATATTTTCTTATTTCTATATTCATTTATACCATATCCTTTTAAAAATCATCTTACAGGAGTATAATCAAGCTCAGATTTTTCATCGGTAGCCTCCAGCTTGAAAATAACGGGACGCAGGCCGTCATTGCAGCTGCATATCGCAACTCCCGGTTTTCTTATCCAGTCGCCGTAATAAAAAAGGCCGTTCCCCGCACCGTGAGCAAGGGCGAAAACATATTGATATATGGCTTTCCAAGCCTCGTCGCACAGTCCCTCGGGTTTTGCGTAATCCGCATAAAACACCTGTCCTTCACGCATCATTGGGCAGGCGGCAAGTCCCTCTGCGCCGTATTCCTCCGCAAGTTCCTTGTCCAATGTGGTTTTGAGTACCGTAATTTTAACCTTGTTCATAATCAGTTCCTCCTTGTTTAATCTATTTTATCATGTCGGGAAAAATTTGTCAAGCATTTTGAGGCGGACAGATTCCACGCCTTACAGCCTCCTCGATAAGCTTCGGATGGATCAGCGGATATGTCCATTTATCGGGAAGGCCGTCAAGCAAATATATTTTTTCGATCTCGCTGTGAAGCTCTTTTTCAAATTCTGTTATGTTTGCAAAATAAAGCATTCCGAAGTCTTCGACCGAATAAACACATACTGGCGTAAGCTCAAAATTTACAGCGCCTGTTTCCTCATACAGTTCACGGCGGGCGGTCTCGTCAATGCTTTCTCCGGGTTCTCTGTGCCCTCCGGGTATCTCCAATGTATCTCTTTGCCTGTGCTTGCAAAAGACCCATTTGTTATTATGCTTTGATATGATCACAGCATATTTAAGCAATGTATCGTCTGCACTGTCATAAAATTTTACCTGCATTTTTTCACACTCCTTTGTTACGGTTATCTGTTTCCCTGCGCTTTTCAATAACTTAATTATAACATTTTTTCGTCCCCGTTTCAATAGCTTACGTAAATTTTTTAATCCGATTTTAATCTTATTCTAATCTGTTTTTAATGTTTGTATGATATAATGGTATTTGTTAAAATATATAAAGGGGACTTAGTATGAAGCTTCGTTTTATTGAACCGGGAAATCCGCCTTACCGTCCGTCCGTTCAAAATTTGTTTGTGTATGATAAATATATCCGAACGCCGTCCACAGGGCTTATTACCTTGGCTACTATTGCCGCCGGGAACGGTGATGATGACGTTTTGATGTACAGCGAATCCATTTCAAAGATCATATGGGAGGACGTTCTGGACGCCGATATGATCTTTATAAGCATTTTCACTTTTTCCGCCGACAGGGGATATTACCTTGCGGATCATATCCGTCAGAATTCCAAGGCGGTTGTGGTAATAGGCGGGCTGCACGCTACACTTTGCCCAAGGGAGGCAGCCGCTCACTGTCACTACGTTCTTGCAGGCGAGGGTGACGAAACGGTATTGCAGCTTATCGACTGTATTCGCAAGGGTAAAACTCCCGATTTTGAGGGGCTGTGTCTGCTTTCGGGTAAGGATTTTATTGACCGTGGCAGGGCGTGTCTGCCCCCAAATATTGAAACTATTCCCGATAATAATTTGTGCTATAATTTTAAGAAAATGGCGGGGCATAATACCATGTGGCCGCAGGTTCATGCCTCAAGGGGCTGCCCTCATAACTGCGATTACTGCGCTTTGGTGGCGGCATTCGGCAGAAAGGTGCGCACACGTTCTCCGGAAAATGTTGCGGATAATATTGAAAGCGCCATTGATTTTTTTGACAGGGGACATCACAGGCTGACCCGTCTTTTATGGGTGACCGACGATAATTTCTTTGCGGACAGGCAGTGGGCAATTTCTGTTTTAAATGAAATTATAAAGCGTGGGATAAAATATTCTTTTACGGTTCAGGCAAGATATGAGGTAGGCTTTGATGATGAAATGCTGGAGCTTTTAAAGAAAGCGGGCTTTGATGAGCTGGCAATGGGGATAGAATTTTTGGAGGATGAGGCGTTCAGGATTAACGGAAAAAAGAGCAGCTATGAGGAAATTCTCCGCTCGGTGAAGAACATTCAGAAGCATAATATAAGAGTGAGGGGGCTTTTCATTGTGGGTGCGGACAATCACACAGAGGGTGTCGGGAAAAGGCTTGCGGAATTTGTGATACATAATAATATCAGCGGAGTGCTTATTCAGTCAATGTATTTCATTCCGGGGACTGCCGCTTACGAGAGCCACAAGGACAGGCTTATTAAAGGGGACTGGTCAAGGTGTATCGGCAAGGTGGTGCATTATCCCGAAAAAATGTCGCCCTACTGTCTGCAAAGGGAGATAATAACCGCAAGCAGGATAATTTATTCACCAAAGCGGCTTATAAGTGCGATAATAAAAAAGAGGGGAGTGGAGCGCATTTTATTCATTGGCGAATATTTCTGGCAGCAGAGCGTGCGGAGGGAGCTGAAAAAAGAACTGCCCTATTTGAAGAAAATTTCCCGTGAGGCGGGGTATGAAGAATAAATTTTTTAAAATTATCCAACCTTTCCCCGAATTTTCCGACTTATATAGCGTAAATCGGTTTACATCATATTTATCGGGGTGAGAACGTGAAAGAAATTTTAAATGATGAGCTTATTGAAAACACATATCTTTTCTGTGTAAAACGTATTTCCGACAGCGAGGCGGCAAAGGACCTGGCGCAGGATATTTTGTATGAGGCTGTTCATGCGCTGGGGTCGGGCAGGGAATTTGCAAGCTTTTATTCCTGGTACTGGCGAATGGCACGGAACAAATACGCCGATTATATAAGGCACAAGCGCAGTCCGCATTTGCCATTGGAGGAAGCGGGCGGCATTGCAGCCGACATTGCACCGCCTGTGGAGAAGCTGATTACAGAGGAAGATATTTCCGCTTTGAATTATTCTCTTTCACGCCTTGCCTCGGTATACCGTGAAATTTTGATACGCTTTTATCTTCGGGAACAGTCTGTAAACGATATTGCCTCAGATCTGGGAATCCCAGTGGGCACGGTCAAGGGCAGGCTTTTCGACGCAAGAAAAAAGCTGAAGGAAGGGTTTGATAATATGAATAATATCGGTACTTACAGCTATGCCACTGCACATGTGGACTGGTTCTGGGGCGGGACGGCTATGCAGGCGTCTTGTCTTATGGACAGTTCAAAAATAGTTCAGCAGGTAATGGTTATCTGCCGTATGTCGCAAAAATCTGTAAACGATATTGCGGACGAAATGGGTATCGCACCTGTTTATCTTGAAGAAATTCTCGAAAAGATGACAGAGGAAAAGCTGCTCATAAGTCCCGCAAAGGGGAAATATCTTTCCAATTGCTGTGTATTCCCGAAGCAGGCTTATATGGAGGCAAAGCTGTACGCAAACAAGGCTTTTCATGACGGCGGTTTTCCCGAAAAAATCAGCGAAAAGCTGCTGGCAGTTAAAGATAAGATCACGTCTCTTGATTTTTACGGAAATCGGTTCGACTACGGCTATCTTATGTGGCTGCTGTACAGTGCGGCGGAGGACATTTTCGGTGAAATAGGCAGAGATGAACATCTTGAAAAATACAAGGGAAAATATGCTGACGACGGACGGGAATATCAGCTTACTATGGAGTATATTTTGCCCGATGAAAGCTTTGACGGTTCTCCTTTTAATGAAATGAAGGCCGTGGGCTGGTCATGTCTGCATCAGAATTTTCATACGGCGGATCACGGTTATGTTACTTTTGTAAATGATTTCGAAGCATCGCCTTTTCCGAACGACAGCACACGTCCCGATGACTGGCAGCGTGGGCGTGACAGGTGGATAGACGGAAATAACATTTCTCTGCTTATAGACCTTGCGGAAAATCCCGAAAAAAAGCTGACGGAATATGAGGAGGAAAAGGCTGCGGACTTTCTGAAAAACGGTTTGCTGAAAAAAGAGGGAGACAGACTTATTGTGCAGCTTCCTATTTTCGGAAGAACGGTCTACGATGAACTGTGCGGTATTATAAGATCGGAAACCCGGGAACTTGCCCGTGAGTATGGAAGAATTATCGGCGTGGAAATTGAAAAGCGGCTTATGCCGTATGTCCGCAAGGATATGATGAGCAATTTCCTGCACTGGGATATGCGGATGTTTTTCAAAGTTACAGGCGGGCTTTTCTGGTACGGCTGGGATAAACATCTTGCCCGTCCCGAGGATTACAGCCGTTCGGCTGCGGGGCTTTATCTTATGACTGAATAAGTTTTGCTCAATAATCGGTTGTATAATATGAAAAAGCCTGTCCTGCATTTATGTGCGGGACAGGCTTTTTTGTGAAAGTATTACTTTGAATTATTAAGCTTTACTATTACTGTATTCTGTCGACCGGCATATAAGCATAGCCGGACTTATGCTCGGATGTATCAAAGACCTCCAGTTCCTGCGCTCCGTTCTTAGCCATTGTAAAGCCGTGAGCAGGCATGAAATATTCTCTGATATATGCAAAAAGCTCCCAAATTTCGCACTGCTCCTTAGCGATAAGCTGTGCGGTCTCTTTATCCGTATGCGCCCGTATAAACAACGAGGCGGGCATTTTGTAAACCTTAACGCCGTCAGGCTGCTGCTCGGTCGTGACCTCTCTTACAAATCCATACGCACGGAGCCTTTCTTCACGCCAGAAATTTACGCTTAAATTGATGTCATAGATTGGATATACATTTCCTGTCAGCAAAGCGAATGCAGCTTGCTTTTCCTCCTCGGGCAATGAGTCAATCGCAGAATTAAAGCTGTTTATATTCGGGTGATCCTTTGCGTAAAGGATCTTCCCAGCAAGAATAGTTTCCGGCTTTTCCACAAGCTCAAAGCAAGCCCCGCCGATCTTGAAGGTCTCAACCACGGTTTCGCCGTTTTGAACCTCGGTGTCTAACAGACTGTCGGCAGAAATACGGAGAACCTGTGTCAGAAGCTTTAAATTATAAAGATCCGGCAGGCACTCGCCGTTTTCCCACTTTGATACTGCTTGCTCGGAAACGCCTATTTTAAGCGCTATCTCCTTTTGTGTAAAGCCGCTCCTTGAACGAAACGCTCTCACCCTTTTTCCAAAATCAACCTGATCAAACATATTTTTATCCTCCTGTAACATTTTCACCGGTGTTATTTTAATTATACACTGCGGAATGTTATAAGTCAATTGTAAATATGTTTATGAAAAATCATTTGAACTCAACTGTAGGTTGATATATTTTTAAAATTACATTCGGATAAAAATATCTTGAAATAAAAGACCGCTGCATACCAAAGCACACAGCGGCCTTATAATCATTTACTTACCGAGAGTAACAACAATGTCGTTTACATCCTTGAGGTCGGCTGCGGGAATGTAGTTGTCGGGAAGCTTAACGCCGTTGAGCGTAATTTCCTTAACGCCGCTTTCCACATGGTCGGGGTTGTTGAACTTCATATTCAGCTTTTTGCCTCTGAACACCTTGTCAACGGTGTAAGAATCCCAATCGGAGGGGATAGCGGGAGCAATGCGAAGGCCGTCTGCATCGGGGCGCATACCGAGGATACCCTCAACGCAGCCTACCATTACGGTAGAGCCTGTGCCTGTGAGCCAGTGAACGTGCGAACGTCCCGCAAAGGGAGACTGTGTAGACTCGGTGAACTGTCCGTGAACATAAGGCTCCAGAATACGAATTTCAGCCTTGTCGTTAAGGGAAGCGGGGGAGGACTCGGTGAAGTACTGGAACGCTCTGTTTCCGTGACCGAGAAGCGACTCCGCAAGTATTGCCCAGCCCTGCGTCTGAGAGAAGATACCGCCGTTTTCCTTTGTATCGGGGTTGAAGATGTGCATAAGCGCACCGTCAAAGAAGTTGTCAACATAAGGAGGTTCAAGAAGCTTTACGCCGTAGGGAGTGTTCAGAATATCATACAC
>CAZGAZ010000074.1:0-386 GCA_964523835.1 uncultured Ruminococcus sp. | reverse complement strand
TGCGGTCTCGCACTGTTCGGGAGTTGCAAAGCCCGAAATAACCGCCCAGGACTGGGGATTGAGCCACATATTCGCCTCGGGGTCTTTCTTAGCGCCGACTACAACGCCGTCCTCACGGATACCTCTGATAAATCTGTCCTCATCCCAGCATTTTGCAAGGGAATCGCCCAGCTCGCCTTGAACCTTGTTCAGATATGCGACATATTCGCTGTCGCCTCTCTCCTCTGCATAGCCTTTGAGGATAGTCATAGCATAGTAAAGCTGGAATGCAACGAATGTGGATTCTCCCTTTTTGCCCATTCTAAGGCAGTCGTTCCAGTCCGCATGAAGTCCTGCGGGCATATGGTTGTTGGCAAGGTGGGTCATGGAGAAGTTGATAGCTCTCT
>CAZGAZ010000073.1:0-15436 GCA_964523835.1 uncultured Ruminococcus sp. | reverse complement strand
TTTTTTGTACCCTTTTTTCGATTTTTAGCCCATTTTACTATTTTCAAACTTAGCACCTCCTTAAAAATCAGTCCGGCAGTTCAATCGGCTGCAATTTTAATTTGATTTGAGAAATTGCCTCGTCAATCAATTTGACTGTTTCGGCCGCTTCTTCTTTTACAGCAGCCTCTTTGATTTTTTTCAGCCGGAAATATTCGTCGATCAGCATACCGTTATATTGTTTATCTGTAAACTCCGTTTTTACCGCCCCCATTACTTTTCGTGTTTTTCACAGATCTCCTTGTATTTTTCCGTAAGCTTTTCAAAGTCTTCAAGGGTCTTGCAGCTTTGCAGATCATTCAGGAATTTTTGCTGTTCAAGCTGTCGGGCAAGTTTTTCAATCATATCACTGCCATACATAATTCCAAGAACTTCCCTTTTTAGTCCTGCAAGCTTGCGTTTACCCGCTCGATATTGCTCTCCACAAGTTCACGCAGTTCATCAAGCTCTCCCTTGTCAAGCAGCTTTATTATCTGTTTGTAAAGCAGAAGCTCCTTTCGCAGATCGTCCTTGAATTTTATATCTTTTTGCCCCATATCAACAGCCCTCAGTCCTTTTTCTTAGCTTCTTTAATTACTTCGTTCAGTAAATCAAGCGCCTTATTAGTTTCGCCCTCTTCCAAAAGTGCCTTTATGGATAAAAGAACGGTCAAAAATCCAAGATTCTTCATTGCAAACATCTCCCGTTAATATTATTATACCACATTTTCCGGATTTGTCAAGCAGCGAATTTGCGGCAGGGCAAAATTTTTATTCGGAATATTTATTCCACCATTGGCTTGACCGCCACAGCAATTTCCTCGTCCTCTATCTCTCTTACGGCGGGCAGTGCGGCAAGCAGGGAAACCCCCAGTGTAACGGCAACGCCTATGAAATAAGCAAGGAAGCCGATAAACAGGCTGAAAAGGGACAGATCGCCGTAATTCCCCCAAACGGTAGTTACCATGACCGACGTCAGTACAAAAGCTATCACCGCCGCCCATATCACAGGCTCAGCCGCCTGCCGCAGGGCGGAGCTTTCCAGCTGTTTGTCGGTCATGCCCGCCGCACGCATAAGCGCAAAGCCACGCCTGTTTTCGAGAATCCCCGACATGGTAACGTTCACCGCATTGGCAAAGGCAATAAGTGCGGCAGTCACCGTAAGGATAGTACCGATGACCCTGAAGATCACATACCCCATGGGTTCTGTATAAACGAGAAAAACATAGTAAGGACCAAAATTTTCTTTCAGCCAGTTTTCGGCTTCCTGTCTGTTTACGCCCTGTCCAAGGGTGATATCCACTCTTGCCGGATATGCGTAGCTGTCTGTTATTTCCGAATAATGCTGTTCTGCCTCCGCCGTAAGCTCAGCGAACATATTTTCTGTCATTCTGAAGCCTGTGGATATAGTTGTACGGTCGTAGGTCATATTTCCGCTTTCATCCTCAACTGTATATTTATTCAGCGCTCCCTCGCCTTTATTTATAAATACCGCTGTTATTTCCTTTGTAAATTCCTCGAAGCCGTTTTCGCTCTGTCCCCATAAGACATATGAGCTTACGCCGTCTACATATAGCGCCGAAAAATTTAAAACGGTTTTTTCTACCGTTATAACAGGCGGGTCTGTCCATTCATCTCCATCGTAGTAATTGGGCAGAACAAAAACATAGTTTTCCCTTTCGGCCTCTTCATAGTCAATACCATAGCTGCCGAGCATTCTGTCAAAGTTCTCTTTGTTGTAGGGACTAACTCCGCCCTCCATATCGTCTATGCGGCAGGTAAATTCTGTATCGTACCAATAATAGCCGTCGTAACCGTAACCGAAAACGTTGGAGAAAAATATCCCCTGTTCTTTTGCGGCAGCTGTCTTTTCTTCAAAAAATTCCCTGCTTTCTTCTACGGGCATTATCCTTGCTGCATTGGCGTGAAAATCCCTGACTGCCGTTTCCGCAGTGGGTATCTCGCCCTCATAATTGTTCTCTCTGATATCTTTATCTATCATCCACAGGGAGTAAAACACCGTGGAAAACATGGCGATACCCACAGCCATTGAAGCGGAGGCTGCAATAAACCGCCTGCGCTCTATCCTTGCCACAGCCGCCGCAAGCCTTTGCAGGAAATTTTCGGGAGACAGCTTATCAAAGGGCGTGAGCATGATACGGCTTTTGCTTTTGCCGTTCTTTTTCACGGGCGTTAAAATAAACGCAGCATGAAGCTTTTTGTACATTTCGGGATTTTTCGCATTCTGTTCGGGAAACGGCGATCTGCCGCTTTTTCTCACTCCCTCCATAGCCTCTGCGGGGTTCACTTTTTTAATGGCCACACCAATGCCGTAGGAGGAGAAAAATACCCAGCCTATCCCCATTACCGCCGCCATAAGCAAAAGCATAGGGTCAATTTTCAGTATCACGCATTCGGGCAGAACATCACGCATATAGAAAAGTCCGTTAAGCAGCTTCACCGCCAGCGCCGCTAAAGAAGTGCCCAGCAGCAGACCTGTAGGCACAGCCGCCGCCCCCAGTATAAGTCCCTCATAAATGCTCACCGCATAAAGCTGCCTGTCGGTGGCGCCTATAGCCATAAGAAGCCCCACGTCATGCTGCTTTGAAGCGGCTATCTGCTGAAATTCGCAGTCAATGACCACCCGCCCGAAAGCAAGTATCATCAGAACGAATATGCACATCAGCGCCAGATATACCGCCGTGTCCGCTATTGCCTCGCTGCCCCATAATTCGGAGATCATCAGATACTGATTAAAAACCAGCGCATCAAGATAATAAGAAAAGTATACATCGGAAAAATTATAGTCCAGCCGCTCAATTCTTCGTATGACAATGCCCTCGCCCTCGCAGATATCCATAAGCGTTTTGCGGTAGTTTTCAGTCCTGTCGTTAAAGCGGACAAAAAGGTTGTATCTTTCCTCCATGTTACCCTTGGCAAAGAAATCATCATCTATATGAATATAGGTATTACTTTCATTTTCCTGTCCTATGATTCCGCATACGGTGTAAACCTTTTCATAGCTGCCCGTAAGCTTTCCGGGATATTCATATCCTGTTCTTTCATGGGCTTTTATGCAAATGGTTATCTTATCCCCCACAGACTGCCCCGCACCGAGCGGCAGCACTATCTCATAAGGGTTTTCGGGAAACCGCCCCGAAAAAAGCTTCGGAGCATAAAGGGCGTCGGGGTCGTTATCCGCCGAATAAATATCGTTCCAGTCTATAAGGTCTACCGAGTTTCCCGCAAAGAGAATATACTTATTACCGTCAAATTTCTCCTTGGGGAGGATCTGTTTTTGTATCTGAACATCGGAGAACGCCGCATTGGCTGCAATTTTTGCCGCCTGTTCCTTTGTGACTGCCCTTACACTTGCGTGCCAGCTGCCGTTCCATGCCGCAATATTTTCATGGACAGTGGCAAGCCCCGAGGAAAAAACCGTCAGAAAGAATGTGCACAGCGCCACCGACAGGGAAGCGCAGATCACTATAAAAACCGACTGCCGCTTGTTGACCTTTAAGTACCGTAAAGCGAGCGCACCTAAACTATTCATGTCTGAAGCCTCCTTGTATTTCGGAAATTTTGCCGTCGGAAAGGTAAACCGCCCTGTCCGCCTCAGCGGCAATTTCGGGGTCGTGGGTTATAAGCACCAGGGTCTGACCGAATTTGCGCACGCTGCTTTTCATAAGACTGATTATTTCACGGCTGTTTTTCGTGTCAAGATTGCCCGTAGGTTCATCCGCCAGAATGACCGCAGGCTTTGCGATAAGCGCCCTTGCAATAGCGCACCGCTGCTGCTGACCGCCCGAAAGCTGGGAGGGGTAGCTGTCCATGCGCTTAGTAAGGCAGAAGGTTTCGGCAATTTCCTGCATATAATCCTTGTCGGGGATTCTGCCGTCAAGCATCATGGGAGCGGCGAGGTTTTCACGCACGGTCATAACGGGGACAAGGTTAAAGGACTGAAAGATGAAGCCGATATTCTGCCGCCTGAACACAGCCAGTTCTGCTCTTGCGGCACGTCTTGTAAGACCCTTTTTTCTTGGGAAAATGCGTACGCCCGCAACAGTGATCTCGCCCTCGTCGGGGCTGTCCATGCCGCCGAGAATGTGGAGCAGGGTGGATTTGCCGCTGCCGCTTGTGCCGGTAACGGCGGTGAAAGTGCCTTTTTGGGCGATGAAATCCACATGGTCAAGAGCGGTAACGGTGGTGTCGCCGCTGCCGTAGATCTTGGTGACGTTTTTCGCAGTGATGATAGGTTCTGTGTTTTCCATAAAGATACTCCTCGCAATCTTGTAAATTTTTTACTGATTTGATTATAACACACAAGTCTTACATTTTCGTGACGAACTTTCTTACATTTTCGTAAGATTTGGCATAGGGTATTGAAATGTGCGAAAAATGGGAGTATAATATAATAGGAGTAGAAAAAGAAAAGCACTACAAGAGCACACACTTCACTTGGGTTTCCAAAGGGCTTTGCCCTTTGGCGGGGTCTGGGGCAGCGCCCCAGCGGGGGACGGGGGGCAATATGTTTTTTCAAAACAGCCCCCTCTTACAGCCGCCCGTAAGGGCGAAGTCGCTTACAGGTTCGGACAAAGTAGGGCGATACGCCAGCAATACCAAACAACGCCGTATCACACGAGCAAATAGGGGTGACGGCTCGGTTGTAGTCTCGGGGTGACGCTTGCCGTCACCAGTGCGCACCTTACGGGCGGCAGTGATGAAAATGTGCAACTAAAGTTGCACTGACGTTCGTCACACGTTTCTATACTGCTGCAACTTTAGTTGCAATGACGCACCGATTTTTACTTTTTTGGTAGTTGTGAGATACCTTGTTTTGCGTTACCCTGTTTTTACATTTTACCGAATCGGGCGGCGCATTTTGGGGTGCTCTTGAAGTGCTTTCATTTACGGCGGCTGTTAGAGGGGGCTGTTTTGAAAAAACATATTGCCCCCCGTCCCCCGCAAGGGCTCTGCCCTTGACCCGCCAAAGGGGGTAACCCCCTTTGGAAACCCAAGTGGGGGTGACGTTTATCGTCACCAGTGCTCTTGAAGTGCTTTAGTTTGCAATGCTATGAAAATGAGGAGTAAAAATGCCAAAGATATTACTTGCCGAGGATGACGAATCATTGGGCTTCGGACTAAAATATTCCCTTGAAAAAGAAGGCTTTTCCGTCACTCTGGCGGACAGCAAAAAATCAGCAGAACAGCTGTTTAACCCTGAAACCGACCTCTTGCTTCTGGACATTATGCTGCCCGACGGCAGCGGCTATGACATCTGCAAAAATGTGCGTAAAATCCGTGACGTCCCCGTTATCTTCCTCACCGCCTGCGACAGCGAAGTGAACGTCATCACAGGTCTTGACATGGGCGCTGACGATTATATCTGCAAGCCCTTTCGCCTCGGCGAACTGCTTTCACGGATAAATGCCGTTCTGCGGCGCTATCGGAAAACGGAAAACAGTGACATAGCTTCCCACGAAATATTTTCCGAGGACACAGAGGGTCTGACTGTCATAGAAAGCCGTTTGCTGCGCTTCCTGCGTGCAAACAAGGGGCAGACCCTCACCCGTTTGCAGATTCTCAACAAGCTGTGGGACAACAAGGGCGAATTTGTGGACGATAACACCCTTTCCGTTCACATCAGCCGTTTGCGTGAAAAGGTGGGTGCGGAAAAAATCGTCACCGTGAGAGGAGTTGGATATCGGTGGGAAGAATAATTTCTTGTAAAAATCCCTCGGAAAACGGCGCATTCTTATCCCCAAAATTCAGCTGTCCCCTGAAATTAAAGGGCGAGGCAAGACTTTTTTTAATCACAGCAATTTGCATTGTGCTGACGCTTCTTATGGGAATGCACATCGGCAGGCTTTCGGCGGAAAAAGCAGCGGAGGGCTATATTTCGGATATGCTGGGGCGGTTCGGGTCACTGTGCGATGTTATCCCCGAGAAATATTCGGAAAATGCGGCACTGGCTTTTGCGGGACGGTATGACAGGGCGGATATATCAAGGGGACAGGAAATGCTGAAAAAATATGGCTATTCCCTTGATATGCCCCGTGGATATACGGTGAATTTCGGAGAACTGCGGATAAGGTCCGAATGTATGTGGGCGGCCTTCGGGGCAGCGGCTTTTATTATAGGCGCATTGGTTTTCGGAGCGCATGAAAGGATAAACGGCAGGAAAATAACCGCAGTATGCACAGAGGCGGAAAAGCTTATCACCGCCCCCGGGGGCAGTTACAGTGAAAAAGGCCTGCTGACGGGCGTTCCCCGATATGTCAGCGGGACAATGGCGAGAATTTCCCGATATGCGGGGCAGTTGCAAAGTACCCTTGAAAAGGAGGAAAATTATGTCGGCGGACTTATTTCCGACATTTCCCACCAGATGAAAACCCCCGTGGCGGCGCTGATGATAAACTGCGAGATAATGCAGCGTGAGCCCGAAATGGATACCGAACGGCGGCTGGATTTTCTCGAGCGGTGTCTTATTCAGCTGGACAGACTGGACTGGCTTATCGCAGGGCTGCTCAAATCCGCAAGGCTTGATTCTGGAGCGATAGAATTTGATATGAAGCCCCATGAGCTCCGTGAGGCTATATCAGAGGCAGTGGAGCTGAACCGCCGTGCAGCGGAGGAAAAGGGCATTGAGATAGACGACCGCACCCCCGAGGGAATGCTGCTGCAAATGGATATCCGCTGGCTTTGCGAGGCTTTCGGGAATATTATCAAAAATTCCGTGGAGCACACGGCACAGGGCGGCAGGATAGAGATCGACGGCTCGGAAACGCCTCTGACCGCAAGAGTGCGCATAAGCGACAACGGCTCGGGTATCCCTGCCGAGCTTATGCCGAGGATATTCGAGCGTTTTTGCAGTTTTTCTCCCAAGGGGCAGCCGTCTTCCAAAGGAACATGTGCCAAAAGCAGCGCAAAAAATGTGGGACTGGGTCTCTCCATTTCCCGAAGCATTATCCACAGGCATAACGGGAACATCCGTGCGGAATCGAAGCAGGGCAGGGGAACGGTTTTTGAGGTGACCTTTGTGAGGGAGAAAAGAGAAAGCTGACAGTCAGGGAAGCCTCTAACCAAACGAATCTCACGCAATGCTACGGTTAACATTTTACGTTTACAATATCAACAATTTTAATCGTCCAATAATCGGATAATTATTAAAAATTACAAAAAATAAAGAATGCCCTTGTAATTTTTATAAAGATATGATATAATCATAATGTGTATATTTTTACAAAAGAACAAGGGGGAGACCCATGACTAAAAAAGACAGCCTCGTTTTGCGGGTCATAATGATGGTTTGTATGACAGCATTTATTATCTGCATTGCCGTTACAGGTGTAGGTTCATATATGATACATCTGGCAAATGAGCTTGGGGCAAAAAAAGAAGTTCAGTATGCGGCGCATACGCTTTATAATTTGTATAACGATAATTTTCACGGCGAATATTATTATGATAACGGACTTAAAAAGGGCAGCGCAGAGCTGACCGAGGATGACTTTAACGAGATCGTCCGAAATATAGGTCAATCCGGAGATATGGACTTTACGATCTTCTGGGAAAGTACCCGAATGCTCACCACCCTTCAGGACGAAAACGGAAATCTGGCAGTGGGAACAAAGGCGTCCGAGGAAGTGGTCGAACAGGTGCTGAACAATGGACTGGAATACTATTTCAGCGATGTTTCGGTAAACGATGTCAAATATGTGGGCTGCTATATTCCCATTATGAATTCCAGTGCACAGGCGGTGGGAATGGTCTTTGCGGGCAAGCCTCTTTCAAGCGCCTCCCGTACAACCAATGCCATGACAGTGATTTTTGCTCTTATCTGCGGGGCTATTCTGGTGATCGCTCTGATTGTTACATTTTTGTACTCACGGAAAATGGTCGTGGCGCTGGGAGATATCAAGCTGTATATGACAAACATTGCCGACTGCAATTTTGATTCGGAAATGAAAGATCCCACCGTGAAGCGGCTGGATGAAATAGGAGATATAGCCCGCAGCGCACAGAAGCTGTGCAGCCAGTTACAGGGGCTTATTGAACGTGACCCGCTGACAGGACTGCTCAACCGCCGTACCAGTTCGAAAAAGATGGACGAAATGGTAAGAAGCAGCAAGATCTTTTCTGTGGTAATGGCGGATATAGACTTTTTTAAGAAGATAAACGATACATACGGGCACGCTGCAGGAGATGAGATACTGATGGGCGTCACCTCCATTCTGCTGGCTGAGGTGCGCAGAAATAACGGTTTTGCGTTCAGATGGGGCGGCGAAGAATTTTTGCTGGTGCTGCCCGAAAAGGATCTTGCGCAGACAAAAGCTATTCTTGACGTGCTTATAGAGCAGATACGTGCGGCGGAATTCCACTTTGAAAATCAGACCATTAAGGTAACAATGACCTTCGGCGGAGTACAGAGGGACTCATGGGAAACCTATGAGCAAGCTATAAACAGAGCCGATGAGCTGCTGTATAACGGCAAGCAGTCGGGAAGAAACAGGATCATTATGGAGCAGCCGAAGTAAGATTTGCTGCAATAAATCCGGCGGTACAGCGCAAACAAAGCGCCGTGCCGCCGGAAATGCTTTAGTGTTCTGTTAAAGCTCGCATTTATTCGGGTCAAAAGAATGCTGCACATTTCCCCATTCTCCAAGGCTTGCGCCGTTCCACGAAAAATAGGTGCTGCAAGTGGTATGCACAGGCGCAATACTGCGTATGCGTTCCTCAACGCTCGTTTTCTTCCCGCTTTGCTCTCCCGCACCCCTCACACTGTCCGTAAGCCCTTCATCCATAAGTACATTCCTTATCTTACAGATAAAGACCTCCCCGTCGTCCAAAGGTATCGACCTGTCCGCCTCAAGCTCAAATATTACAGGACTGCACGACAGTATCGGAACATCCAGCACCTCCCCCTTTTCCACCTTAAGCTCAAAATCCATCTTTCCCTTGTCATATCCGCTCATATTTCCAAGATAATCCGCCAGCGGCAGCATTTTCTCCGTCACAAGATTTGCCGAAAAAACTTTATTCTTGCGTATCCTGTCCTTAGTCATCTTTTCTCCCCCTATGCACATCATCACCCCAAGCTCCTTGTCCCAGCAGTAGCTGAACCAGCAGAACAATCCGAAATCGGGCGCTCCGTCATCCCCGTAAGTGCCGTACAAAAACATTGTCTGCGGACAAAAATCATTAGTTATCGGAACAGATATTTTACTCATATTAAATTTTCTCCTTTACATTTTTAAGTACCCTTTGAAGATACATCTCAAATTCTGCGATCTCCCCTTCGCTGAACCCCTTATAATACACCTCGTTCATTTCCTGCGATACCTGCTCATACTTTTCACGCAGCCCCTTCGCCTTATCGGTAAGACCGATCAGATTCTTGCGCCTGTCTCCGGGGTCGGGAAACCTTTCTGTCAGCCCCGCCTCCTCCATTCTGTCAAGCATACTTGTAAGCGTTGTGTTAGCAAGCCCCACAGCCTTTGACAGCTCAATTATGGAAATTATATCCCTTTCCCAGAGCACATAAAGTATCTTCCCCTGCGCCCCGTTGAATTCGCTTATATTTTCCTTTGCCAGTATTTTTTCAAATACCCTCCCTCCTATAAGCTTTATCTGAGAAATAAGAAATCCTGCCTGCGTTTTCATAAAAACCTCCTATATAGGATTATACCATATAGTATAATATTTGTCAAGTGTTCTCAAAATTATTTTTCGGTCACATTTACACCGCATTTTTAAGAAAGCACGGATTAATTCGCTTTTAAAAATGTTCCCATTTTAAAAACGGCTATGTATGGCGGTGTTTTCTCCGCCTGCGGCAGAGAAAACACCTTAAATCCGTACTTCCTTAAATAAAAAGCGGCAGCAATGACCTGCCGCCGCCTTTTATGGAAAGATTTTAAGAGAGGATAGTAAGCATTTGCATAGGAATGTTCATTTCCTATGATTTTATTATATACTGTTTTTTCTAAATAATCAATTCGTATTTTATACATAATTTTCAGAGGATATTTGTTAATGTTCACATAAAGATATAACAAAAATGCTCAAATTTGTTTATTTTAACGAAGCAAAACACATAAATGATTTATCAAAAAAACCGTTCGGCAAAATAAACAAAAAAGGCTTTGAAAGTTTGGCGGCTTTTTTTCTATAAGGTCTTGACAAAATGTGAATGTTTATTGTATAATATAGTAGTTGTATTGTATGTGTACACATAATCCTCTGCCGTATGGCAAAGGGAGGGAACAAAATTGGCAGAAGTTCGAGTTGGAAAGAACGAGACTCTGGAAACCGCTCTGAAGCGTTTCAAGAGAAACTGCGCTAAAGACGGCGTTATTGCCGAGGTGCGTAAAAGAGAACACTATGAGAAGCCTTCGGTAAAGCGCAAGAAAAAGTCCGAAGCTGCTCGTAAGCGTAAGTATTGATATTTCGCTTGGATCTTTACCCGAAAGGGCGTGCCCCGGACGGGTTCGCCGTAAAAGGCAAAGCGGCGGTAATGTGCGGAAATTCTTTGCACATTGCCGCCTTTATTCTATCGGAAGCAAGATAATAAGAAGCAAGAGGCAGGAATTTTTTCGGACAAATAAACTTTCTTGCTTCTTGCCTCTGTCATTCTTGCCTCCGGCAGCGGAGGTTTTTATGCTGTTTACTCCAACAAAAAGCTATGAGAGCATTTTACAGATAACGCCGGATATCTTGCGGGAAATGGGCGTAACAGCCCTTATTCTTGATATAGACAACACTATGACCACCCACGACAACCCCACCCCCTTGGAGGGGCTTTTTGACTGGCTGGAGCTTATGCGCCAAAGCGGAATAAAAATGATGATAGTCTCCAACAACTACAGCGAACGGGTCACACCCTTTGCGGAGCTTCTGGGGCTGGACTTTATCCCGAGGGGCGCAAAGCCGCTGCCAAAGGGCTATAAGGCCGCAGCAGAGCGGCTGGGCGTGTCCAAGGGCGAAATATGCACCATAGGCGACCAGCTTTTCACGGACATTTTAGGCGCTAAGCTTTTCGGCATAAAGTCAATTTTAGTGGACCCCATTGAGCCGGAAAAAACTCTTTTCTTCCGCATAAAACGTGCGCTGGAAAAGCCGTTCAGAGATTAAGACACGGAGCTTTTAAGTCCGTATTTTTCATAAAAAGCCTTGATATCCTCATTTCCTCTGACGAGCTCGGCGCAGTGCAGGCGCTTATCCTCACGGCTGTAAAAGCCGATAGTTTTTTCGCCTGTGCAGGTGCCCCGTTCTATGCGTATATCCTCCTCGGAAAATCCCTCGGGCAGGGGAATGGGCTTTACTTTTTTCCCGAACATTTTCGATACACTCCTTTTGATTTGTATAATTTATTGTCCCGGCTGACTATAAACACTATTCTTCCTCCACTTCGGGTATAAACGGAGATAAATACACATCATCCGATACCTGCAATTTTCCTTTTTTAATGACATATACCTGAAACATATTATTTTTATCCAGGCTTTCATCATCGTGTATATATATCACACCGTAGCTCCCTGCGGCAATTTTTTGAACGAAATCAACAATTTCAAAAAATTCTTTATATTCTGCGGACAAATGATTGGAATATGTATGCGCTGTTAAACAATACTCTCCGTTTTTTATGATTAAGTGTGCAATACTGCCGCTTATTTTTCTTTTAATATCCGAAATAATACGCTCTGATTCGCAATCATCTTCATCAACATTTAAATACGACTGACGAATTGTTATCCATGCATGAAATTCAACCAATTCATTCACCCTTTCACCGGAATAAAATCCGCCTTAAGAAAATTTACCGATTATTATTATATCATAATCCAACAGATTTTTCAACCGGGATTTTTAAAAATGTACCCCAAAATGCGCCGCCCTCACAGCAGCGCATTTCTTTATTCATTTTCCCGATTTTCACTATTTCCCACTCCGTTAATCAGACTTTCACACCAAAGATACGCCTGTTCACGCTATGTTCCAAACTTGCTCATCTGACAGTATATACCCCTGCCGAACCTCCCGGCACAATTACCTTACCGCTTTTTCCCCAAACCTCGCCGCCGAAGGTGTAAACAGGCTTTCCCAAAGCAATATTGCCAATGTTCGCCTCACGCTCATCACAGCCTGGGTTTATGACCACCGCCAGTTTCTTACCGTCGCCGCTTCCTGCCTCTTGCCGCTGATATATCAGCGGATAATTTTCCTTTTCGCCGCAGACAAGCTTCCACTCCGCCGTGTTCTGCAAAGCGGGGTGATCCTTTCTTATCTCAATAAGCCTTTTCACCTCATTGTACAGGGAATTTTCGTCACACGCCTGCCCTGCCGCCGTAGGTCTGTCGTCGGCGCTGTCTGTGGGAATATACAGCTTTTCGGGGGAAGCGGACGAAAACCCGCAGTTCAACGAATCATCCCATTGCATAGGCGATCGTGAGCCTGTTCTGCCGTAGCCTCCCTCAACTGAAGTCAGCCCCTCCACATATCTCATACCTATCTCGTCCCCGTAATAAATAAAGGGCGCTCCGGGCATTGTAAGCAGGAATGCAAAGGCAATCTTCATCTCCCTTTGACTGAGACCTCTCGACAGTCTGTCCATATCGTGATTCCCCGAGGGAATGCAGATAAGACCGTATTTTGCTTTGGCATAATTCTCCGTGTATTTTTTCAGGAACTCCCTAATATCCCCTTTTCCCCGTGAGGAAAACCAGGGCTCGGGGCAGCGGAACAGATCGTTATATCTCGACGGCCCGAAATGCAGCAGGAAATCCATATGGAAGCCCCCCTCCAGCGACTTGTCGGGCTCGCCCCATTCGGAAATTATCGCCGCCTCGGGAAATTCCCCGTCCAGAAATTTCCGTATATTCTGCCAAAGCTTTATCGTGCCTTTTCCGTCGGGGTCGTTTTTCACCAGCGAACCCGCCATATCCACTCGAAAGCCGTCGCACCCTGCTTTAAGCCAGAATCGCATAACATCCTTTATAGCCTCTCTTGTAGCCACAGGCGCAGGGTCGTCGGGGGACTGCTGCCATTTTTTCCCCGGGTCTCTCTCGTAAAAGCCGTAATTGAGCGCAGGCTGATGAGAGAAAAAGTTCACTCCGCAGCAGCCGTCCCTGTCGGAAATTCCCTTAATGCAGCACATTCCGGGTTCTTCCCAGATGCTGTCCGTCCACACATAGCGGTCGGAAAATTCGTTTTTTTCCGCTTTCAAAGATTCCCTGAACCACCTGTGAGTCACCGCCGTGTGACCGGGAACAAGGTCTAAAATAACGTGCATTCCCCTTTTGTGAGCTTCTCTGAAAAGCTCCGCCATATCCTCATTTGTGCCGTAGCGTGGAGCAATAGTGTAATAATCCTCCACATCATACCCTGCGTCCCCGAAAGGGGAAACAAAGCAGGGGTTTATCCAGATTGCATTGCAGCCCAGACGTTCGATGTAACCGAGCTTTTGGATTATCCCCCTCAAATCCCCTATGCCGTCGCCGTTGGTGTCCTTAAAGGATTGGGGATATATCTCGTAGAATATGGCATTTTCAAGCCACTTAGGTCTGTTTGACATAATTATTTTCCTCCCGTTCATTTTTATTATTAACTTTTTCGTTTTGCACTGTATCGGGAAATATACATCCTGACATTTCCCTTGCTTTATTATATAATACTACTAAACAAAACCGCTGTCAATACAAAAATACTATGTTTCTATTGACAAAACAGTTTTTTTGATATATAATATCGGTAAAATAAATTGTAATTCGGAAAGGAGCTAACAATGAGCCGTTCATTTTTTGTAAGAACAGACCGGGATAAAGAGTTGAATTTAAAAGATTTTACGGATCATTTGAAAAATTAT
This sequence comes from uncultured Ruminococcus sp., assembly GCA_964523835.1. Classification (GTDB taxonomy): domain Bacteria; phylum Bacillota; class Clostridia; order Oscillospirales; family Ruminococcaceae; genus Huintestinicola. Next base: position 1,552 of record CAZGAZ010000073.1, on the reverse strand, counting down.
ATCACATTGAGTACCGCAGAATTGGAAATAGTACATAACAAAAATAATATCTGTCCGGATAATTTTGATAAGGTTTCACTGAACACAGGTCTTACTGTTTTTGCGATCGCTGACGAACCGCAATATATTTACATTGAATATGATAAAGTCGAAAACAATAAGTTCCTGTGGTATATCGAAAGCAGAGCTTTAGAAGGCAGAGGCAGAAGGCTTTTCGTTGCTGCGGCAGCTGTAATTGCGGATTTGACCGACGGAGAGGTCGAATCCGGAGACGGCGCTTGGCATAACGCCGATACTTACAGCAGTTCGGAATTGTGGAATGACTATTTGAATTATGAACTGAAGAATCCCGATTGGTACAACCGAAGAAGTGGTGACAGGTGATCAAAAAAATCCCGAAAGCAGTTTTTTCAGGCTGCTTTCGGGTTTTATTTTCTGTATAAGTATCTCTTTTAAACCGCCGTTTTACGGTTCCCCGTCCTCATCCTCAACGATTTTCTGATCTGCCGTAAGCTCTGTTTTCCTGCCCTTTCGCTGTTCTTTTTTGACACGTTCCCTTTCCTCCGCTTCCTTTTCCAGACGGTCCGCCTCTGCGAGCATAGCTTTTGACTGTTCACTGTCGCAGTACAAAGAAACTCCCTTTTTCTTTGCCCTAATAAGCCCTGTCACAAGTATCGCTGCCGCCGCCAGTGCGCTTATCACTGCGAGGCACTGCGAAGCACGCAGCGAGCCTATATAAAGGCTGTCCGTCCGCATTCCCTCAATGAATGATCTTCCCAGCCCGTACCATAAAACATACATACAAAAAAGCTGTCCGTCAAATTTCCGCTTTTTTGAGGTAAAGTGAAGTATCAGAAACCCCGCAAAGCACCACAGCGATTCATAAAGAAAACACGGGTGCACAGGCAGATACGGATTTATCTCCATTCCCTGAACCGCCAGCGAAGCCTTGTGGCTCAAAAGATAATTCTGAATAAGTCCCCCCGACATCCCCCAAGGCAGATCGGTATTACCGCCGAAGCATTCCTGATTAAAGAAATTTCCCCACCGTCCGCAGCATTGCCCTATAAAAAAGCCCATAGCCGCCAGGTCCATACATGGGCGGACTTTCAGCCCCCGCAGCCTTGCCGTAACGCAGCCGAAAAGCAGTCCCCCGATAATGCCGCCGTAAATGGCAAGCCCCCCGTCACGAATGGCGAGAATGTCCTTTATGTCGTGAAAATTATCCGGGTGCAGCGCCACATAATAGCTCCTTGCACCGATGACCGCCCCCACAACTCCCGCCATTGCAGCGTCTATGAGCCTGTCCGATTCCAGCCCGAATTTCCGTGCACGCTTAAAGCAGTACATAAGCGCCAGCAGCATCCCTATGCCTATCATCATGCCGTACCATTTTACCGAAAACCCGAACAGGTTAAAGGCTTCCTTGCCCACCTCAAATTCCAGTCCAAGACCCGGAAAAACTATGTTCTCCGGACCCAGCCTTGAAAGCTCTTCCATTTTTATAAACCGCCTTTCTGCGAAAGGCACCCACGCAGTAATGAAACGTAGG
>CAZGAZ010000072.1:0-16057 GCA_964523835.1 uncultured Ruminococcus sp. | reverse complement strand
GTAGTATTATTTTGTTTCCGTATGCTATAAACGGAGTTTCATTCAAACCTATAGGGACGGTTCAGAATAATTTTTTCCGTTTTTACTAAAAGGGAACGCGCCCGAGCCATACCGCAGAGCCTTGCCGCCGCCAGAGCCACCAGGACGCGCCGTGTGCAAGCGTTACGCCAAACAAGGGAAAGTTATACCCCATAGCAAGCGCGGCGCGTGTGAGGGCATTGTGCGCGCATTTAAACATTAACCGCAAAGATTAAAATTAACATAAATGTACTCAACGGACGAAGCTCTGAATTTATCGTACTTCTGTTGCATGATGCCTTCGGACATCGGTGTGGCAGGTGTGGCGGGTGTGGCACTACAATTTGAAATTTGTAAACACATATTCCTTTTCCCTCGGACGTTTGCCTTCTTTCAGATTCCTCCCGTTGCCGAACATAACCGCAAGCTCCTTCAGAAAAATCTTACTCCACTCACCCTTTGCCTCGCTGAGAACAGTATCATACAATCCTCCCTCATCGTCATATCCGCTGATAATGACCCTGCACTTTTCCCTCGGCAACATCTCAACCAGTTCAAGCATACGCCTGTGTGCTTCTACACCAAAGACGTTACTGTACACTCCATCGCTTTTAGCTTTACGCTCCTTGCTCGGCAGGTAGGGCGGGTCGAGGTAAATGACAGTATTATCGGGAATATTATCAGGATTATCCACCAACTCTGCCAGTATGTCAATCGCGCTTTCATTTCTGACCACCGCGCCTTCAAGTTTGCCGCAGTAGGTTATCAGATTATTCTGAAAACGCTTAAAGTTGTACGCCCGCTCCTTGCTTTCGGTAAACTTGGAATCAATCCTGCTGCCTATTCGGGAGAAATTAAGCAATATCCATGCATAATACGCCGCATCGCACAAATCCCGACCCTCAAAATCATCAAGAGTCTTGTCCTTCTTCGCATTCTTCCAATACTCACTTGCCTCATCAAAAGCCTCTTTACAATAAAAGGTGTCTTTAATTCTTGCCATTACACGCTTTTCTGTATCCTTCATATTGAGCGACTTGCATACAACCATCGGTTCAAGGCGCACATCATTTACAACCTTGTTCCTGACAGTGATATTCAGACTAACAGCCGCGCTTCCTGCGAACAAGTCCATAAACGTCTCTGCCTTGCAAAGACGTGTCAAATAAGCAATGTAGTTGTACAGCCGAAGTTTACCACCGCAGTAGCGGCAAATCCCATTACAACGTATATTCATTTTGCATTCAGGAATATAAAGTACATTGTCAAGCATACTGCTCGCACTCCCATTACAAAGGGAGTGCGTCACCTCCCTTCAATAAAGCCCCGATTTTGTCGGCTTTTAACGCCAAATATTCAATTGACTTTTCTCCGTCATTCTTGCTCCTGTCGCGGTAGCTGTACCTTGTTTTGTTGCTTTCCCTGCGGGAATAAATAAGCTTAACACTTAAAAGGTACTTGTACACACTTAACCTGGTGCTTCCTAAATAGCTGTCTGCCGCCTTTTTATCAATCAGCAAATATTTCTCACCGTCTATCTCTTTTGTCTGAGCCTCCGCTGATTTCTCACTTACTGCATTGATTATCTGCATAGCCTTTTCTACTGCGAAACTGTTAAGGTCGGCTATCTTTTCCCGCTTCTTTTCATCTTCCCCCGTAAAGAAAATAACATTGTCCTTCAATGCGTATGTAACCTTGCCACTGCACTCTTCGCTAATTCTTGTCACATCATTGCAAGGCATCCTTCTCTCGACATACCTGTCAGCCTTTGCCTCATCATAGCATTCTATCGCTTCAATGTCATATATACAATTATCAAAACTGTCAAAGCTCACCGCGATTATCTGCAGGATTCCCGAACATCTGACTTTCAGCAGCAGTACAACCGTATTGTTATACTCAAAAACCTTTTCAGCCAGTTTGTGTTCGGTATCACCTATAACGTCAAGAAACTTCTTTGCCGCCTCTCCGATTGAAGTTGAAATATTTGTGGTTTTGTTCATAAAAACATCCTCTCTTTTTGTATAAATTAGTAACGCATTATGTGGCGTTCCACCCTATATATCGCGGATGCCTGAACAAGATCTGTTTTGAATATAAAAACACAATCATTAAAGCTGGTTGTTAAATATTGGAATCCAATTCACTGATGCTTTTTTTGTCAACTCTATCAAAAAACAAACGGTTTCAGTATCATTTTGGGGTCAACTCTGTTTGTTTTGCATATAAGTTTTCAACTTTGTTAATTAATTTTGTGCAAATAGGAGAACTTTTCTGGGCTAATAAAGCCCCCAAAAAACAACTGAAAAAGAAGCCTTTCGGCTTCTGTAAGATTATACTGATTTTGTTGGTAATGCAGCAATTTCCCTATTTTCTTTCATCAAATTCTGCTATTGTATTGTATATAGAGGTATGGTATAATGTGGATAAGGGATAGACTATCCCCGCATATTATGAAAGGAAGTGAAATTCATGAAGAAGCTTTGCTATATATATGCTCGGAAATCAGTTGCAACGGGTCAAGGCGAAAGCATACAGGTTCAGCTTGAAATGAGCAAAAATACTGTTCGAGCGCTTCCGTTAAATGAAGATATCGAGTTCAGAGAGTACATTGATGAGGGATTTTCTGGCAAAAACACCGACCGTCCCGAATATCAGCGTATGATGAGCGATATAAAGCTGTACAAGCCATCGTATGTGGTGTGCTATAAACTCGACCGTATCTCGCGTTCGGTGTCTGATTTCAGCAATTTTATTGACGAGCTTCATGAGAACCATACGGCATTTATCAGCGTGAACGACAAGTTTGATACAAGTACAGCAAACGGTAAGGCAATGATGCAGATTTTAGCGGTATTCGCCGAGTTTGAACGAAAAACCATTGCTCTGAGAGTTCGGGACAATATGCACGCCCTTGCACAAGGCGGCAGGTGGCTTGGCGGTACTGTTCCCACTGGATTTGTGTCCGCTCCTGACAATCCTGAAGATGCCGCAAACGGCAGAAAATCTCCTATGCACCTTGAGGAAAATCCATCTGAAATGAACGCTGTCCGTATCATGTTCAAGGTATTTTCCGAGAGAAAAAGCCTCGTTGCTGTAATGAGGTACTTGTGCGATAACGGATTTATGTCAAGAAAAGGAAAAAATTACTCTCTCTTGGGCATAAAGGAAATACTTATGAACCCTGTATACTGCACAGCCGATCCCGACAGTTACGAATATTTCCATAAAATTGGCGCAAATCTGTTTTTTACCCCCGATATGTGCGACGGTGAAAGCGGACTTATGTCTTATAACAAGCGGGACTACTCAAAAGGGAAAGGGAACTCATCATCGTTTAACCCTGTTGATAAGTGGATAATAGCAATCGGAAAGCATAAGGGCATTGTTTCTGGCAAGGACTGGGTCGCTGTACAGAATATTATTGCCATGAACAAACCTGACAGCAAGGTCAAAAATCAGAAAAACGAATACAGTCTGCTGTCGGGAATGATATACTGCTCAAGCTGCGGAAGTAAAATGTTTACTAAGCACAGAAGCGGAAAGGACAGAAAATCGTATCAATTTGACTATGTTTGCCAAACTAAAAATTTAAGAACCAAAAACGTCTGCTCCTGCCCCAATTTAGACGGATATAAAACCGATGACTTCGTATGCGCCGAGCTTATGAAATGGAGCGACCCCAATTCAGATATAGGCAGACAGATAGAAGCTCTTCGCTCGGACGCAAAGCTCGAGGAAAGAAATAACCCTGTAAAGCCCATTGAAAAGGAAATAACTGCCTGCGATGATAAATTGCAGAATTTTTTGAACACTATCGCCTCGGGCAAATGCAATGACGTACTGCTTGAAATGATCAATGCGGAAATAGAAAAACTTACTCGTCAAAAAGAGGAACTGACCGACAAACTGTCTAAGCTCCGAGAGGAAATGGCAAAGCAGGAGTCAAAAAGAAAACAGCTTGACATGGTCCGCACTACTCTTGACAGCTTCAAAAAAGGATTTAACGAGCTGACAATAAGCGAGAAGCAGGACATAATCAGGCTGCTTATAAAGCGTATCGAATGGGACGGAGAAAATCTCCGTGTTTTTACTTACGGCGAGTAAAGAGTTGTCAGCACTTTGTTCGCCGAATGGTACAGCAACTGATTTGTTGCATTTAATAAGATGTAGTAAACCTGCCGTTGCAGGGCATAAAATTATTTGTGAGTATTGCGATAGTCCGCTCCCTCGGCGAGTCGATTATCCGACACCCCGTTATCCCTGCGGCGTTGCAGCCAAGTCCCATTGCCATTGTAAGAGCCTGTTTCCCGCAGGCATTCGCTCTGCTGAAAAATCGGTCAAGGTTAAACGCCGCTCTCGGAAGATACCCCACGTCCTCCAGTAATGTGAACATGGGGAAAAATATTGCCATTGGCGGCAGCATAACGGAAGCCACCCAGGTAAGCACATTGTATATGCCGTCCATTAACAGACCCGTCAGCCACTCGGGTGCTGGAATGCTTTCAAGTCCGCTGCGCAGCAAAATTCCCAGAGATGAAAAAGCGTCCGCAAGCCACTGTGAGGGATAGTTTGCAAGCTTTAAGGTAATAAAAAAGATAAGGGTAAGTATCAGCAGCATAAAGGGCAGTCCCCAGATTCTATGGGTAAGGATACGGTCGATCTTCCTGTCCCGCTCGTAGTAGTCGGGGACTTTTACCGTAACGCATTCGTCTGCGGTCTCGGCGGCTTTTGCCACAATGGCGGTAACGGTCATATCCCGAAGCATGCCTTTGGTAATATCTGCCTCACGAAGTATCTCCTTAGCCTTTTCAAAGGCTTTTCCCACGGGGCTTTTTTTGTCGGACAGGGATGCGGAAAGTCTGCCCTCGGTGCGGCTGTCAACGGTTTCGGCAATGTCGCAGCCCTCCAGTATCCGCAGGGCGGCAAACCTCGGTGAAAGGATATCCCCCAGCATAGGGGCAATGGCCTTTTCCAGTACGCTCACCGCTTTTTCGATATTTTCATCATAGGTCACAGGCGGAGCGGGCAGGGTGTTTTCAAAGGCTTCCTCCATGCGTGAAAGCAGCTCATCCAGTCCCTTTCCGCTTCTTGCCGCAGTGCCGCAGACGGGGATATGCAGGGTTTCCTCCAGCTTTTTAAGATCCGGCGTTATCCCCTTTTTTTCCGCCTCGTCAAGGAGATTTACGCATAGGAGGACATGGGGAGTTATCTCCATTACCTGCAAGGCAAGGTTAAGATTCCGCTCAAGACAGCCCCCGTCGCAGACCACGATAACTCCCCTGCTGCCCGAAAAGCAGATAAAATCCCTTGCCACCTGTTCCTCCGCCGAATGCGCCATAAGAGAATACGTGCCCGGCAGGTCGGTGAGGATATATTCCTTATCACTGTCCCCGGCAATAATTTTGCCCCGTGCTGTAGAGACGGTTTTGCCCGTCCAGTTTCCCGTGTGCTGGTGCATTCCCGTAAGGGCGTTGAAAACGGTGGATTTGCCCACGTTGGGGTTTCCCGCAAGAGCTATTCCTATTTCATTGCTGCTCATTTTTCCCTTGCCTCCTGCCAGAAGAATTTTTTGTTTTTTCTATGTTTATTCTTATGATAGCTTGGACTATACTGCCGGAAGTCAGAGAATAAGAGGCAAGAGATTTTTTTACATTAAAATTCCCCGATTGCTTGCGTTTTCTTTGGAAATGTGATATAATAATATAAATCTTTTTTGGGAGGCGATAGAGTGGCTTTGTTGACTTTATATGAAAAAGTGCTGGATATGTGGAAGTCATATAACATTGAGTCCGAGGCGGATATTGATATTTATCTGGATAATTTCCGTATCCTGTTTGCATATAATTCGGGAAAGATAGAAAATACAAGCGTTACCTATAACGACACAAAAGAAATTTTTGAAAACGGCAGGATAATCGGATATACGGGGGATGTCAAGGCTTTATTTGAACAGACAAATCAGAAATTATGCTATGAAGCTCTGAAAAAAAAGATAATTTCAAAAGATCCTGTTTCACTGCCGCTTATAAGGGAGATCCATATGATATTAACAGCGGGCACTTATGATGAACGGCGGTTTATTGTGAACGAAGAGCGGCCGGGAGAATTCAAGCGCCATGATTATGCCGTAGGAGTAAATGATGTGGGGGCGGCTCCCGAGGACGTTGAAAACGAATTATCCGAACTCATTGAAATGATAAATGAAAATTCCCGCAAAGACCCTTTGCGGCTCGGTGCATATTTTCACGCAAGATTTGAGTATATCCACCCCTTTGCCGACGGGAATGGCAGAACAGGCAGAACGCTGCTGAATTATCTGCTTATGATAAACGGTCATCCGCCTATGATAATTTATGATGAAGATAAACGGCTTTATTACGAGGCTTTGGCAAAATACGATACCGACGAGGAGCTAAGCCCTTTATATGAATTTCTGAAATACGAAACGGAAAAAACCTGGAAAAATGCTCTTGAACGGTTTGAATCGGGTCGGGGAAAATGAAACGTATTTATAAAAATAAGGCGTGTCTGCAAAGCTGCGGACACGCCTGTTGATATGGACTTTGAATTATTTTCCTCTTTTTTTGGCTCCTGCAATCAGCCCACTCGACAGTGCGGCAGCACAAGCGGCAAGGATAAGAGGCAAAGCAAGCTCCGTTTTTTCATAGGGAGACGTGGGGTTTGCATTGGGAATATCGGTAACATCTACAAATGCCTCAATATTCTCCGACACGGTTGTTTCCTCTTCCTCGGTAATTATCCCCTCTTTCCGCAGGTCAAGCCCGGGGTTCGGGACATATATCCAGCCTCTCGGTTTCCCGAACACATACACATCCGCATACACCCATTCACCGCCTGCGGGGTCGGTATAAACATATCCTATATCTCTTTCAAGCTGCTCCTGCTTTGTGCCGTTTTCTTCGGGCAGCCATTCCTCTGGAGCGACTGCGCCTGTAAGCTCCGGCGCATGGGGATATGCCCACATATAGATAATTTCATCAAAGGAAACGCCGGCAAGCTCTCCCGAATATTCCCGGAACTCGTCCTTATGCTCCTCCGCAAAGGAAATATTGTCATAGATAAGCTCTGTTTCGTCAAGCCTGAACCAACCTTTCCTTTTATCCGTACCCCGTCCATAGATATATCCCCAATCTTTTCCGTTTTTATCCGTATAAAATGCGTTGGTTGCAAGAACATCTCCCTTGTGTGCCTTTGCTGTTTTTTCTTTGCTCAAGGGACTTTTATACAGATCAATATCCTTTTGAACAGTAAATCTTCTGCTCTCCGACTCAAGGCGGCATTCATCGTAATGCTCCTGATAAAAATCGTTTTCCGGTTCAATAATAACATCTGCGGAAACGGCCGTCCCGCTGCATAAAACAGTAAGCGACAGTAAAACGCTGTAAATAATTTTCTTAAGTTTCATAAATAAAGACCTCTTTTCCGTTATATAAAACACTGACCTAACAAAGCACAGCCTGTCCGCCAACGGCTATTTCAAACATATCCTCCTCAAAGCCCCTTGCAATAAGCTCGGCTCTGAGAGCTTCCAAAGCCTCCTGTGAACCTACAGTGACACCAACACGATTGTCTGTTTCATATATGCCTGCGCCGTATACCTCAAAGCCACCCTCCGACATAAGTCCAACAGCGTATTCATTTAACACAAGCAGCCTGTTATAGGGATATTTATGCTGCACAAATTTTACATTCTCATCACCCGTTATATCCCTGTAGGGCTTCACGGCGCTTTCGGAAATATCCGTCAGGGCAATGTAAAGGCAGCCTTCTTCCGATACGTAATAAGCTCCGCAGTAATCATCGGGATATACGGGCTTATTATCCTCGGAAACGGGAAAAGTGCTTTCAAGCTTAGCGAATTTATCATTGGCTGCATTCTGAGCCTCCCAGTCGTATTCAAGCAGAAAATCATCTATTTCGCCGTGCGGATTTTCCGCTTCCTCCGTGACGGACAGGTCGGCTGCCACTTCCTTTGCGGCTTCGGTTTCGGCTTGTGCCGTGACCTCGGCTTCGGTCGGTGTTTCGCTTTCGGAAATTTCCTCCGGCATTTCTTCTGCGGCAGATGTGCTTGAAATTGTTTGGGTTTCGCTTTCGGTCTCCCGTATTTCGGCAGGCGCATTCTCACTGCAGGCAGTAAGCAATGACATTGCAAGCACTGAAACTATTGCGGATTTTTTGATGTTCATTTTACAGCTCCATTCATTTTTTTTAAACAAGAGGCAAGAGCATATTCGGAAAAACTCACACTCCTGCCTCTTGCCTCTTAACCTCCGGCTTCTGTTAGCTTAACTTTGCTTCTTGATAAAATTATAAATGCAGTGCATAGCGTATTCTCTTGTAACGGGGGCGTCGGGACTGAATTTCCCGTTTACGCCGCTTGCAGCACCGTAGCCGTAGGCAATGCAGATATACCCGAGATCGGGGTCGTTTGCGGCAATGTCCGAGAAGGGCGGTTTATAGATACCGCTCATCTTTGCGTATTCCTCCGCATTCATCTTGCTTACAAACTTTTTAACAAACTGCCTGTTTGTTATGACCTTGCTGCCGGAATCATCCTCAATGTCCTCTGCGACCGGTTCCTCCACTGCATATACGGTCCCGTACTCGTCATAGTAAACGGTCGAAATGCCGTACCCCAGCATAGCATTGAAAACGCTGTCCATTTCCTTATAGGTTATATTCGCCTTGGGGTCAAACTTTTCCCCGGGGAATATCCTTATACCGTAATTATAAAGGGTCTCGATCTCCGACCTGTAGGGGGACGGGGCTATGTCGGTATAGGGGCATACCTCGGCGGTCTCGGCCTGTTTGGTGATCTTGCTGCCGTCATAACTGCAAAGCTCGCCTGTCTTTGCGTTTATCCGCCAGTCGGGCATTCTGTAGGTGAGATAAGTGTGGGGCGCAGACTTAGGATCGGTAAATCCCATATAGGAAAGCTCAGGGCTTTTTTGCTCGTAAAGCTTTGCCATGGCGGTCTCCTTGGAGATTATCTTGCCGTCGCCGAAATCCACATCGGTGGTATGGTTGAAGTTCGCTCTTACAACATCGCCTGCAGAGTTTACGGTAATGCTGATATAGTCCCCGTCCACCTGAATGTTGTTCACATAGCGGTAGAAACGGATAGTCCGCTCGGTCTCCTTGTAAGTCTTTTTGGCAGGGGCGGAATTTTCCGTGTCCGCCTTGTAGCCGTCAAAAATATCGCCGTAATAATATTTTGCGGCCTCCGTTCCCAGCTTTGCCGCCTTTGCGGGGGAAATTATATCGGAAGATTCGTTGCCGCCGTCACGGTAAAAGCTGTAGACCTTGCCCGACTTGGCGTCAGCGGTTATGCGGTAGGAGCAGTATCCCGACTTGTTGTCTATCTTAAAGGTGCAGTTTATCATATAGCCGCACTGGGCAAGGCTGCTTTCAAAAATATTGAAGCTGTCGGTAAGGTAAGCGTCGGTAACGTCTATGTAAGGGTCGGCGATCATCAGCTTTTTGAACTGGGCAGAGGTCAGCATACCTTTGAGTTCCTTGACTGCGCTTTGCTCCTGGGCGGAAAGGTCGTATGCGGGCGCTGCAACAGCCGTCTCCGCAGCCCCCTCTCCTGTCGCTGCCTCTGTTACAGTATATTCAGCATCGTCAACCATTACGTCTTCATAAAGATCGGTATTTGACAGCTTGCGGCGGTCTTCATTCATGGTGGAATGTTCGCCGGTAACAGCGTTATACAAGGGCGAAGTTTCGGTAGGCTCGTAAACTACGGTTGCGATCTTTTTGCCGCCCTTCCAGCTTAATCTGTACCAGGGCTTTATCTTGATCTCATCCGAGTATATCTTAAAGATCGCCTCGGGGGTCTTGGCCTTTGAAGAACTTTCAAAGGACGCTCCCTGCCACCAGCCGTTTGCGTGCATACGGCGGACTTCGCCCGTTTTCTTGTCAAGGGCAACAGTCACGCTGTTCCCCGAATCGCTTACAGGGGTATTGCCGTTTACCCGCTCAAAGGTCATGCTTACACTGTCGCTGCCTATACTCATGGAAACGTTCCCCTTGCGGCGCAGCTGCCCTTTCATAGAGGGGTTGACGGTATATATCCAGTCAAGGGCAAGCTTCTCGTAATCATCGGCGCTGTAAGGGCCTATGGACACCTTGCCGCTGTTATAATATGCGTCGGGCTTCGTGAAACGTGTGATAATATCCCCCGTGAGGGTCACGGAATAGCCGCCGTCATCTGTCTTCGGGTGCTGCCATGTAAAATTGTAAGACTTCATTCCCTGATTCTGGGAAACGCTGTATTTGAAATCACTGTAGCTGTCGGGAATTTTTATCTTTGTCCTGACCTCGGTGATCGCCGCTGTCATTGCCTTGTCCTCGCTCTTCCCGCTGCTTGCAGAAGAAGAAACGGCAGTATCGGAAGCGACCCTCGGAGATGTGGTGACCGCATATACGCTTGCAGCGGACACAGTGCTCATGGTTATTGCCACAGCGCATACTGCGGCGAGTTTTCTTTTTAACATATTTTCTCATATCCTTTCGGTTTTTATTCGGTGTAAAAAACGCTTCTGATATAAATACAATTGTGAAGGGCTTTTTTTCTCAAATTTTTTTGAAAAATTTTATATTTGTAGGGTTGTACATATTTTGCGCAGTATATTTGTCTAAAATATACAAACAGCAAACTGTCCTATCGTTATTGAATATTTGTTGACAAAATCATGCCGCAATTATATTATAATGCATAAGTGTGCTTATGTCAATAGAGGCAATGCGGCAAAGACCTTTGCCAAAAAAATACGTAATTACACACATTTTTCAAACAATATCATCAAGCAAAAGCAAAGGAATTTATATCCGCCGTAATAATCATTAATCCGCCCTTGTCCGAATAAAATCTAAAAAAGAGTTTATTCGGAGGATATATATGGAAAAAATAAGTCAGACCCTCTGGGGCGGGTTCACCATAGGGCTTATACTTCTTTGCGGATTATATTTCACCGTCAAAAACGGATTTGTACAGTTAAGACTGCCTTGGCTGCTGGGCGGCAAGGGCAGTGGCAAGAAATGCCACAAAAACCGCCTTAAAGCCGTGACCGCCGCTCTTGCCGCCTCCATGGGCACGGGAAATATCACAGGCTGCGGGGCTGCCATTGCCTCGGGAGGGGCGGGGGCGGTGCTCTGGATGTGGGTCTCCGCATTTCTGGGAATGGCGGTAAGCTTTACGGAAAACCGCTTGGGCGCAGAGTATGCCGCCGGATTCCCCGGCCTGCCCAAAGGCCCTATGCTTTATATGGAAAAAGGGCTTGGCTCGAAAACGCTTGGAAAGGTCTATGCCCTTTGCTGCCTCGGGGTGGCCTTTGCCATGGGCTGCATGAGCCAGAGCAGGGCGTTTGCCGAAAGCATTTCCGAGTGCTTCGGGGATTTGACGGCAGACAGGTCTGCAGGCTTGTCTGCGGACGGCTTTGCCACTCAGTTTTTCGGCGGACTGCTTATCGCACTGCTTACGGGGGCGGTTATATTCTCCTCAAAATCCGTGAGCGAACGGGTCATGAGTGTTACCGAAAAGATAGTGCCCCTTATGGGGCTGCTTTACGCAGGGGGGTGCATTGTACTTATAGCCCGCTCCCAAAGCGGTGTGGGAACTGCATTTCGGGAAATTATCGCCTGCGGCTTTACTCCGAGGGCTGCTGCGGGGGGCGCTGTGGGGATAACGGTGAAAAAAGCCGTGTCCGTGGGACTGCGGCGGGGCGTTTTTTCCAATGAAGCGGGAATGGGCAGCTCGGTGCTTGTCCACTGCGACGCAGACTTCGGCAGCCCCGAAAAAGCAGGCGCATGGGCAGCCTTTGAGGTTTTTCTCGACACCATAGTCTGCTGCACCCTTACCGCCCTTGCCGTGCTGACCTCTCCCCTTTACCGCAGCAAGGGCGTATGCGGCGTTACGGAAATTTTCGGAGACAGCCTTGGAAAAGGCGGAGAATTATTCGCCTGCCTGTGCATATGCGCCTTTGCCTGGGCAGCGGTCATAGGCTGGTGCTTGTACGGGGAAAAGTGTCTGAAATATCTTTTTCCTCATTCAAAGGGGAAAATCTACCGTATCGCCTTTTGCATATCCGCTGCCGCAGGCGGGATACTGAACACGGGGGCGGCTCTCGGTATCGCCGATATTTTCAACTGGTGCGCCATGCTGCCGAATCTGATAGTCATTACAGTGCTTACCCTGTGTAAGAGGCAGGAAGCAGGAGGCAGGAAGCAAGAATTATAAACCGCTTATGCTGCGCATTGCTTTAAAATGCAAATCGGTATTACTTATAAAAAACAGCCGTCGCATTTCACTGCAACGGCTGTTTAATAAATCTCTAGCCTCTAGCTCTCTAATCTCTAGCTCCTAGATAAGCTTTTCGTATTCCTTGCAAATTCTCTTGATACGATAAATGCGCTTCCTGTTTGGCTTTCTGCCGAATCTGCGCTTGTCCTCGTCAAAGGGAGAAAGAGTGGTGTTTACCGCCGCACTTGCCTGTACGCCGCCTGCGGTCACAGGCGCTCCGCTGCCGATATTCTCCGTTACCTCGGGTTCTTCGGGCAAAGCCTCGCTTGGCAGCTGCCTGTAAGCTATCATGGCAAACACGGAAAAATGCTCGGTGTTAAAAGTCAGCGTCCTGCCGTTTTCGCCCTCGGTGATCTCGCAGTCCAGAACGGTCATACGGTTGCCGTCGTCCAGACGGACTACCTTCAGATCATCCGTGTGCCCGTCAAACAGCTCGGGCACGGGAAAAGTAATATCCGCCGAACAGTTCTTGTCCTCCTTGAACTGGAGAACAGTCCTGTCATCGGTGCTGTATATGGTAACGTCTACAGGGGCTATGTACAGGTTGTCCGTGGGAATGTCGTAGCACTCGAAGCAGTATCTCACATCATCCAGCATTTCCCTGCGGCTGGTGAACTTGGCTGTAACATCTCTGCCCAGCTTTTCCACATTAAGAGTGATACCGTAGCCCTCGCCTTTTTCAGGCAAGCCCTCCAGGGTAACTCTCCCTGCTATCTCCTCGGCGGTCCTTGCCATCCACTGCCGCTTGGGACGGGTTCTTTCCCTTGTGACCCTTTTACGGACAGGGGCTTCCTCAGCCGTATTTTCACTGTCCGCCGTATCGGCTGCCGTATCGGCAATAGTGTCGGTCGCCGCATCGGCAATCTCATTTATCGCCTCGGGTGCTTCCTCCGCTGTAGAAACGGTATCGGCCCCATCGCCCGCACCGTCATTCATAACAACCTCGCCGGCAGACTGTCCTGCACTCCCCCAAACGGACTCACCCGCCACGGGAGGCAGCTCCGCCTTGTCTATTTCCTCAGCACCTGCGGTAAATCCCACAGGCACTGCCATAAACGCAAAGGCAGCCGCCAGAAAAGCCGATGCCGCACGCCCTGCCAAGGGGCGGAAGGGAGCTTTCATAGACTCTCTTATTTTATCCCCCGTCTCCACAGTCACAGCCCTCAGCCAGTCGGCTCCGTACACAACGGAAACCGCTGCGATACCGGAATATTTTGCCCAGCGGTGCCTATTTGCAAAATCCACTATCCTGCGAACTCTCTTATTAGCCTTTTCCGAAGAAATAATCATGCTATCTTCCCTTTACATAATTTTTCACAATAAAAGGAAAACCCGACTGCGCCGCCCGAAGCACTCACATCTGCACTCATTATGTGCCTTTCATGGGCTGAAATTCAACAATCAGCAATTTTCCAATATAATATATTACATATAGTATAACACACTTTAATGAATTTGTCAAGTGATTTTCTATAAAAATGCACAATATTTTTTGACAATTTATGGAAAATTGCCTTGAAAATTTATGGAAAATGCCGAAATTTCGGGGAATAACGGAAAATTTACTTATTAGCCGTTTTCAGATGATCGGTCAGCGCCTCCAGAAATTCGGGCGAATAAACGCCGCTTACTGTCACATAAACGCCGTCGGCATTAATGCAGAAGATTTCTTCGTCGCTGCGGCACAATTCTGTAATTTTTTCTGGAGTGACCGACTCTATATCCACTGTAGTTTTATTCTCTGAAACTTTGCCGTTATCGCTGTAACCGACCGATACACTCCTGTTCACATCAGCGCTGTCATCGTAAATAACAGCAAACGAAGATGAATAAGCCTCCCCATTATAAAGCAGCCTTATAACAACTATGTTTTCGCTGCGAAGAAATTTATCCCCCGGATTTTTCTCCGTGCAAACCTTTCCCTTAAATTCGGGCAGCGCAGCAGCCTGTTCAACAGTCAGATTCTGCCACATACTTACGGCTTCATCGGACGTAAATTTGTCAAGGGAAATACTTCCTGTAATAAAACTGTCGAAGATAAGCGCCGCCTCGTCTTTTTCAATGCCCAGAGAATGCATTGCAATGTCCGTTCCGTCATTATCACAGTATGCCCAAAGATGAAGCCCGTCGGTTTTTTCGCAGTAGCTGCTTTGAACGGTTTTGCCGAGGCGCCCGGTTTTTCCGGCATAGTAAAAGCCGTTCCACAGTCCGCCTCTTTTTGAAATGGCAACAGTACATTGATTTAAATAACTGTCCGGGGAAATAAGGCTGATATTGGCAGAGGAAATTTCACCTCTGCCGTCAAAAACAATCGACACCTGCGCATTGAACCGCCCGTTTATAAGGGCTGCGGCTCTGTCGGGAAATATACCGTTCACATTATCTCTGAAATAATTGTAGACCTCATCCCCGTCGGAATAATAGCTAAACTCCCGCAGTCCCAAGTCGGCAGGACTGCTGAAAAGCTCGCCGTAATCGTAAGATTCGGTTTCGTCCGTTTCAATAATATCGGTGACGGTCTCGCTGTCGGTAACAGCCCCCTGCTTCTCGTCAACGGAAATTTCCGCAGGATTTGTCAGAAGCGTTAAGCCTATCACCAGAGCCAGTGCCGCCGCAATGCAGGCAAGACCGCTGCCCATGCTGCGCCGTTTTACCGCTGTGATCTTTACCGTACCTGTTGCCGACACGGCCGCCGGCTCGGCAAACTCGTTTCCCAAAGCTTCATTCAGATATTTCTCGTCCACCAGATCCAGCATTTTTGAAAGCTCATTCCTGTTCATACCTTAACGCCCCTTTCGCTTAAAAATTTTTTCATTTTATTTCTTGCCCGAAAAAGCATGGATTCCGTTTTGCTTGCTGTTATGCCGCAGCGGCTTGCCACCTCTTTGACGGAGGCGCAGTACCAGTACCGCAGCAGGAAAACTTTCCGCATTTCGGGTTTCAGGCTTTCCAGAAAATCATTGATGATCTCCCGCAGTTCCTCGGTTTCATAGCCCTCGGGCTGCGCAGAAGGATCGCAGATACAGCCTGCCAGTTCATCAAAGGAAACCGAGGCATTTCGTCCACGCTTCCGTGCGTTCAGATTACGGCAGCGGTTTATTGCTGTATTTCGGGCGATCTTCAGCAGATATGCCCTGAGATTATCGGGGGCGGCGGGAGGGATTGAACTCCACGCTCCCATATAGGTATCGTTTTCGCACTCGGCAACGTCCTCTTTATCGGACAGGATATTTTTCAGACACGCTCTGATAATGCTGCCGTATTTCTTGCCTGTTTCCTCTACGGCCTGTCCGGAACGTTCAAAATACAGATCGATGATTTCGCAGTCCTCCATTTTTTTCCACTCCGTTAATTAAACTTTCACACCAAAGGTACTCTGAAACTTAGGGGCTGCTCCCGCTATGTTTCAAACTTACCCCTCTTTTCCTTTTTCAAGATTGGTCTTTATACATACAGTAGCATTTTGGATGCGTTTCCTTGCATTTTTTCAAAAAATTTTTATAAAAATTTTTCCCGGGATTCGGAAAAGGATTTTCAGTTCAAAAATGTGAGAGCTCAGACGCCGCCGGGCTTTGCTCCCCTCAAACGCCGGGGATTGGCTTTGTTCCCTCTCACACGCCGGGGAACTGGCTTTGCTTCCCCTACCACACCATGGGCGACAGGCAATTGTGACTTGCCTATTAAAATGAAATGTGCCTTTGTTGGCGGAAT